>JAOUIC010000502.1 GCA_029884275.1 Gemmatimonadota bacterium
CTGCGCCGCTTCTTTCCCCTCGACCTCACCGGCGTGGATGTTGCCTTGGATGTAGAGGATCGGCTTGCCGCTCCGGTGCGCGTCGCCGGGGCCGTCGACCATGGGCCGGGCGGCGACGACATAGGGAATTGGCCGACCCTGAGGTGATTCTCCCAGCCTGCCGAGGCGGAGTGAGACCGTCTGGCGCGCGAGCGAGTCGAGGAACTGCATCACGTCGGCGTGACTGGAGGTCTCCGCGCCGCCGGTTTGCTCCGGCCGGGTCTGCTGCGCCGCGGCGGGAACGACACCCGCGCCGGCGAGGCCGAGTGCGAAGCCGGTCAGCAGCGTGCGGAGGGACGGGGGCATTCGGATCCTGAGATCGGGAGTCGCGCGGCCGACGGGGTGGTCGAACCGGCTCCAAAGCTATCGCTGTGGCCCGGTCGCGACAGGTCTGTCTCAGCCCTCGCATGGCAGCCCTTCTTGACGAAACCTTCCGCGGGCTGCCAATTAGGGATGTCGGTCACCCCACCCAGCGAGGCCTGCCTGCAGACGACGCCTGGCGCCGCGACTTTCCGGCGCGCCATCCGCACGATCGCGGTCTCACTCGCGGCCCTGACGCTGGTCACCTGCACCGACAGTCCGGTCGGGCCGGGACGAGGAGGCATCGCCTACGTCCGGCTGCAGCCGGTGTTCGACGTCTTCTCGCGGGTCGCGCCGCTCACCCTGGACCGGGTCCGGGTCGTCGTCGTCCGGCCCGCCACCGACACCCTCGCCAACGTCAGCCAGTCGTTCTCATCCACCTCGACCTCCGTCCGCCTCGACATTCCGGTCCGGCTGGAGCGGACCAGCGAAGACCTCGAGATTCACCTCGAGCTCTACGCCGGCAGCATCCTGCTCTTCTCGGGGATGCAGACGGCGCGGATCGCGGCGGGTGTTGCGAATCCGGTCTCGCAAATCCCGGTGACCTACCAGGGCCCCGGCTCGAACGTCGGCGCCATCACGCTGGCTCCCCGCGACACCACAGTCTTCTTCGGCGCCGCGTTCGGCATGCAGGCGAGCGCGGTGGACTCCCAGCAGGCGGCGGTGGCGCAGTTCTACGTCTCCTGGAGCGCGACTGGGGGGACGATCGACGCGAGCGGCCGGTTCACCGCGCCGTCCGTCCGCGACACCGTGTTCGTCACGGCGGTGACACCGACCGGCATCATGGACTCGACCCGGGTGTTCGTCACCGCCGCCCCGGCGACGCTGGTCCTGGTGAGCGGCGATGCCCAGAGCGGGAGCATCGGCACCCGGTTGGCGCAGCCGCTGGTGGTGAGGGCGGACGGCAGCGACGGCCGGCCGGTGTCCGGCGTGGTGGTGAGCTTCCAGGCGGTGACCGGCGGCGGGAGCGTGGACAGCGCCACCGCCACCACCGACGCGCAGGGCCTGGCGCGCACCGGCGCCACGCTCGGGCTCACGGTCGGCGCCCAGACCTTCACCGCCACGGCGCCGGGGCTCAACACCGTCACCTTCTCCATGACGGCGGCCAGCGGCGGCGTCAAGACCTGGACCGGCGCGGTGAGCAGCGACTGGAACACCGCCGGCAACTGGAACCCCGCGGCCTTGCCCGGGGCGGGCGACAGCGTGGTCATTCCCACCTTCATTCCCAACGCCCCCTCGCTCACCGGCAACGCCACGGTCGGGGCGCTGGTGATCCGCGGAACGGGCAGCAACCTCACGGTGGCGGGCAACCTCACGGTGCAGCGGGGCATCGCGCTGCCGGACACGAACTCGTTCCTCGACATGACCAGCGGCGCGCTCGCCGCCGGCTCCGTGACACTCTCCGGCTACCAGGCCTTCATCGACGCCCCGACCTCCGCCGTGACGGTCAGCGGGCCCACCACGCTCAGCGGCAACCGGTCCTTCATCTCCGCCCGCAGCGCCACGAACAGTTTCGGCCCGGTGACCATCAGCGGCAGCCAGCCCTTCTTCGAGATCGGCGGCGGCACATCAGGACCGGTGAGCGTGACGGGAAGCGGCTTCTGGGAGGCGTACGGCCCGGTCACCGTCACGGGAAGCCCCGCCTTCAACGTCACCGGCGACGCCTCGATCAGTACCTTCGGCGGCGCGGCGGCCCCCATCACCGTCAACGGCGACGTGCTCCTCGGCGGCACCGACGGCCGGCTGGTCCCGGGTCCCACCACCGGCGGCTGGACCATCAACGGCAACCTCACGATCACCGCGGCCGGCCGGCTGGTGATGACCCAGAACGGCGACACCGTGCGGGTCAACGGCAACGTGAGCTTCGGCGGCGCCGACGAGACC
>JAOUIC010000504.1 GCA_029884275.1 Gemmatimonadota bacterium
CGAGCGCCGCGAGCATCCTGGCGGTCATGGTCCCGCGGTCGAGGTTGAACCGGCTGTGGATCGAGCCGATCACGAAGTCGAGCCGGCTCAGCACCGCATTGTCGTAGTCGAGCGCGCCGTCGGCGAGGATGTCGGCCTCGATGCCCTTGAGGATGCGGATGCCCTCGAGCCGCTGGTTGACCGCGTCGATCTCGTCCGCCTGCCGGGCAAGGGCGTCGGCGGTGAGTCCGCCGGCATATGCCGCCGTCTTGCTGTGGTCGGTGATTCCCGCCCAGGTGTACCCTGCCGCGAGGCATGCCCGGGCCAGCTCCTCGACGGTGCTGGATCCGTCGGAGGCGACGGTGTGGCAGTGGAGGAACCCCCTGAGGTCCGCTCGCTCGAGCAGCGTCGGGATCGAGCCCGCGATCGCCGCCTCGACCTCACCGCTGCCCTCGCGCAACTCTGGAGGGACCCAGGCCATGCCCAGCGCCCGGTACAGGGAGGCCTCGTCGGGCGTCGGCATGAACACGTTCCCCTGCCACAGCGCGGCGCCATCGAGCGAATACCCGCGTTCGGCGGCCCGCGCGGCGAGACCGGCGAGGTGCTCGGCGCTTCCCGTGGCCTGCACCATCACCGCCCCCACATTCTTCGGCGTCGTGACGATGACCTGGGCATGAGCGCCTCCCTCGATCCTGAGCGTCGCTCGCCGCTCGTCCTGCCCGGAGATCTCCTGTACCCCGGGGAGTTCGCCGATCGGGCGGAGCAGCTCCTCCGGCGGAACCGACGCGACCACCACGATGACCGTCTCGCGCACGACTTCCATGCGCCGCCGGACTTCGCCCGCCACCACGGTGTCCACCACGCCGGGAAGCGCCGACAGGGTCTCCCGCAGTGCGTCGGCCTCCTCGGCCGCATGGTGGGACAGCCGGAAGGCGCTTGCCTGCCTGAGAAAGGCGATGCCCTTGAGGATGTTCTCCGCGGTCCGTGCACCGAAGCGCGGGAGCTTCGCAAGGCGGCCGTCCCGCGCCGCGGCCTCAAGCTCGGCGAGGGAGTCGATACCCAGCGCCTCGTGGAGCTGCCGCACCTTGGCGACGCCGAGCCCGGAGATCTGGAGCATCTCGACCAGGCCGGCCGGCACCTGCTCCCGCAATTCCTCGTGCAGCGAGCTCCGTCCGGTCGCGGCGAGCTCCTGGACGATCTGCAGCGTGGCTGGTCCCACTCCCTTGGTCGCCGCGAGGGATCCGTCGGCGAGATGATCGGACAGTTCGCCAGTGAGCGCCGCCACCGCCTTGGCCGCCGTCCGGAAGGCGCGCACCCGAAACGGATTCTCCCCCTTCAGTTCGAGAAGGGCGGCGATCTGCTCGAGGCCATGTGACACCGCGCGCTTGTCCATGCTCATACCTCGTGGACCTGGTGGTGCCGGTGGGAAGCGCCGGCGCAGGCGCGTGCTTCAGCAACCAGTGGCAGGGACCGGGCCGCGAGTTCGACCAGTTCGCCCTCGCCGACAATAGAGTAGAGGCCCGCCGCCGCGCCGCCCGCCATGACAGGGGTGAAGAGCGGCTCCCCCGATTCCCGCTCCGCGTGGCCGGGGCGGTAACCCTCGGCCAGCGCCACGCTGAACCCCGCCCGATCCCGGTGAAGCCCGAACACACCCAGCACGAAGAACCCCCCTTCAGGCCAGGGCCTGACGAAGAGGCCATCGAGGGGCTCATGTGGCTCGCCTGGACCCAGCTCGGCCCAGACCAGGCGCTCGGGGAACTGCAGATAGAATGCGCGGGGCAGCGCCGTCGGCATCATGCCCGAGACGCTGGTGGTGAGCAGGCTTCGGGCCTGGTCCGCCGACAGCCGCACGTGCCATCCCCCCTCGGCCCAGTAGAGGTAGGCCTGGTGCAGCAGGGCCAGATGCTGGCGGACCCCCTCACCCACTCCCTCGTCCGGCACGAGTTCGCGAAGGTAGGCGGTGACTTCGCGATCGAGAATAAAGGCATCCTCGTCGTGGGGATCGCGACCGGCGGTCGCCAGCGAGGTCCGAACGCGCTCGAACCTGGACTCGGCGTCCGGGCCGAAGGCGAGGTCAAACGGCGTGGGTCGCACGTGGCAGGAACCGGTCGAGGTGTCTCACGAAGTCGTCGAAGGCCTCGACGTAGGGTACATGTCCGCAGTCGGGGAGCAAGACGAACTCGCCCCGCAGGCATTCGGCCGCCTCACGGGCGGTTTCCCATGGTATCGGGTCGTCATCGCCGTGAAGCACCATCGCCGGGACCGACATCCCTCGAAGGGTCGGCCGCAGGTCGAACGCGCC
>JAOUIC010000046.1 GCA_029884275.1 Gemmatimonadota bacterium
TGGGCGACCTGACCGTGACGCTTGACTCAGTGGTTCCTCTTTGCCGCGCGCACGCGATTCGGGTCTTCGTCATCTCTGACAGCGAGGCGCTCGAGCAGGAGTTTGGGATCGGTAATCCCGAGGTCAGCTTCCTGATGGTGGGAGCCGGGCTCACCGATGGTGAGCGGAGAGCAGCGGGACTCCGGGCCGCCGGCGGTGATGTCGTGATCTTCCTCCGCGACAGGGGACTGCGGGGAGATGCGTGGCGGAGGGCGATCCTCCGCGGGTGGGACCTATCGGACGGACCGATCGACGAGCCCTCCGCCGCCTGGGCGGCTTCGCTGACCCGGCGCGGCATCCCCGGAGCCCTCGGTGACAGCTGAGCCGCATCCCGCGCTGAGCATCGTGGTGCCGTCAGTCAACGGGTGGGGCGATCTGCGGGGATGCCTGGAGGCGCTGGAGCGGGAGCGGGCAGGGGTTGATCTCGAGGTGCTCGTGCCAGACCGAGTCGGTGACTCGGTCCGGGGACGGCTCGCCGAGACCTTTCCCTGGGTCAGGGTGCTTGCGGCGCCGGCCGAGTCCACCATCCCGGCGCTCCGCGCCATGGCTCTCGAGCGGGCCTCCGGCGCCGCGGTCGCGGTGATCGAGGACCATGTGCTGGTGCCCCCGGGCTGGGCCAGGGCGATGCTCGCCTGCCTCGAGCGCGGTGAAGACGTGGTGGGTGGCGCGGTCGAGAACGGGGCGACCAGCCGCCTGGTGGACTGGGCCGCGTTTCTCTGCGAGTACCACCATCTGTTGCCGCCGCTCCCGGCCGGCCAGGTGGACCGGATCACCGGCAACAACACGGCGTACCGGCGCAGTGTGCTGGACTGCTACCGTGAGGCCTGGCAGGCCGGGCGGTGGGAGGATCACCTGCACGATGCCATGCGTCGGGGCGGGGTGCAGCTCCACCAGCACCCGGAGATCGTGGT
This sequence comes from Gemmatimonadota bacterium, assembly GCA_029884275.1. Taxonomy (GTDB): domain Bacteria; phylum Gemmatimonadota; class Gemmatimonadetes; order Gemmatimonadales; family GWC2-71-9; genus JADJOM01. The sequence goes on from JAOUIC010000046.1 coordinate 951, forward strand.
TCAGCATCGGATGCATTACACGGTCGGGCTGTACGCTGGGCAGCGCTTCCTCTTCTCGCGCGCCTGGGCCGGGATGCGGGCTGCCGGCGCCTCGAGAATCGACCGCCTCGCTCGCGGGGCAGCGGCGGCGTTCCTGCCCCCGGTCCTGTTCTGGCGGATCGTCCGGACCGTCTGGGGCAAGCGGGCGCATCGGAACGCATTGGCGCGATCCCTGCCGTTGATCGGCCTGTTCACGCTGGCCTGGGGTGCGGGTGAGGTGGTGGGCTACTGGTTCGGCGCGGGCAATGCGCTCGCGCGGGTACGCTGAAGTCACGGAGATGCGATGAGTGCAGTCCCGACGGGTTCACGCCAGGTCACCCAGCTCCGCGCCGGCGACCGCATTGTGGTCATCGGGGCCGGCCCCGCCGGCCTGACCGCCGCCTACCTGCTGTCCAAGCAGGGGCACGCGGTCACCGTGCTCGAGGCGGATGACATCGTCGGCGGGATCTCGCGGACTGCCCAGTACAAGGGGTACCGGTTCGACATCGGGGGGCACCGTTTCTTCACCAAGATCAAGCCGGTGGAGGATCTCTGGTACGAGATCCTGGGCGAGGATTTCATCTCGGTCCCCCGGCTCTCCCGCATTCACTACGACGGCAAGTTCTTCGACTACCCGCTCAAGGCGATGAACGCCCTCCGGGGGCTGGGGCTGTGGCGCGCCACCACCATCATGCTGAGCTACCTGCGCTGGCACTGGTGGCCCAATCCGGTGGAGGAGAACTTCGAGCAGTGGGTCACCAACCGCTTCGGGAAGAAGCTGTACCAGATCTTCTTCAAGACCTACACCGAGAAAGTGTGGGGCATTCCCTGCACCGAAATCCGCGCCGAATGGGCCGCCCAGCGGATCCAGGGGCTGAGCCTCGCGAAGGCCATCCTCTCCGCCGCCCAGCTCAACCGCCGCTCCGACAACATCAAGACCCTGATTAACGAGTTCCAGTATCCCCGGCTGGGTCCCGGCCAGATGTGGGAGACCTGCACCGAGCGCATCCGCGAGATGGGTAACGAGGTGCGGCTCAGGCACTACGTGCATGCCATCGAGCAGCAGGACGGCATGGTGGTGGCGGTTCGCGCCAAGACCGACACCGGGGAGGTCCGCCTGGAGTGTGAGCATGTGATCAACACTTCGGCGGTTCGTTCGCTGGTCCGGGCTCTCGAGCCGGCGCCGGCCCCCGCGGTCCGGCAGGCGGCCGAAGGGCTCCGGTATCGTGACTTCCTGGTGGTGGCGCTGATGCTCGAGGCGGAGAACCTCTTCCCCGACAACTGGATCTACATCCACACGCCGGGCGTCAAAGTCGGCCGCATCCAGAACTTCAACAACTGGAGCAAGGCGATGGTCCCGGAGCCGGGCCACACCTGCCTGGGGCTGGAGTACTTCTGCTTCAAGGGCGACGGACTGTGGGAGGCGAAGGACGAAGAGCTGGTGGCGCTTGCGACCCGCGAATTCCTGTCCCTCGATCTGACCCCGAAGGACATCAAAGTGGTGGACGGCGCGGTGATCCGGATGCCCAAGGCGTATCCCATCTATGACGGGGCCTATCGCGGGCACCTGGACACGGTCCGGGAGTGCATCGACCAGATCCCGAACCTGCACACCGTCGGCCGAAACGGGATGCACAAGTACAACAACGCCGATCATTCGATGCTGACCGCGATGTTCGCGATCCAGAACATGCAGGGCGCCCACCACGACCTGTGGGCGGTAAACACCGACTACGAGTACCACGAGGAGCAGAAGCTCGAGGCATCGCCCGTGGACAAGGCGGTCGTGGCGGCGTAGCGGCTGCTGGCGGAGGCGACAGCGATTGCGCGCTGGCCGGGGCCCTCGCCCCGTCACGGCAGGTGCTGGCGATTGCGGGCTGGTCGGCGCCCTCACGCGGCGCGTCGGGGATTCGGTGGCGGGGTGGGATCCTCGCGCTGGGCGAATGCGCAGGCAGGGCGAGGAACGGGCGTTTTCGCGCCGCCGGGCGCTCGACCAGCGCCGCAATCGCCCAGGCTGATGATTGGTGGCCGCGGTCTACGGCAGGGGATCGTGGGTGCCGGTGCTGTTGTCGGGAGGCTGGGTGGGCGATCGTGGGTGCCGGTCGAGGGTCCGGCGGCGCGCAGACGTCCGTGACTGAATGTGGCTTCGGAATCGCCACGTCTGGCGATCCGGACCTGCGCCGGAAGTCCGACGCGCCGCGGAAGGACCCCGACCGGCCCGCGATCGCTGAGCGGGATGCCGGCCCGCGATCGCCGGATTGAGATAGTGAAGCCTCGATGGAAGCGGAGGACGATGCGGATCGGAGTGGATGCCACCTGCTGGGCCAATGGGCGGGGCTACGGCCGGTTCACCCGGCACCTGCTCCGGGCCATGGTGGCGCTCGCGCCGGACGACGAGTTCATCTGCTTCCTGGATGCCGAGTCGGCTGCAGGGTTCGACCTGGAGGGACCGAACGTCCGGCGGGTCGTGGTAGAGATGGGGCACGCCCCGACCACCGCGGCGGCGGCGGATGGCTATCGGTCGCCGGCCGACATGCTCCGCCTGACGCGGGCGGTGTGGCGGGAGAAGCCCGATCTGTTCTTCTCGCCGTCGGTATACACCTACTTCCCCCTGCCTCCGGGGCAGCGGGCGGTGGTGACGGTGCACGACGCGATTGCGGAGCGGTTCCCGGAACTGACGCTGCCCTCGGCGCGGGCTCGCCTGTTCTGGCGGCTCAAGGTGGGACTGGCGCTCCGACAGGCGAGGCTGGTGCTGACGGTGTCGGACTTCGCGGCGTCCGAGCTGGTGGAGGTGCTCGGTATCCCGAGGGCCCGGCTCCGGGTCTCGGGTGAGGCGCCGGCGGCCGCGTTTCAGCCCAGCGGCGATGCGGCCGAGCCGGGGCGGGCGGCGGCGGCGCGAGGGGTACCGACGGGCGCGCCGTGGTTCACCTATGTGGGCGGGTTCAACCCCCACAAGCATGTGGATGCGCTCGTCCGGGCGCATGCCGCCGTGTCTCGCGGCCGCGGGAACCCGCCCCACCTGCTGCTGGTGGGGACGATCGACAAGGACGTGTTTCACGGCGACCAGGCGGGCATCAGGGCCGCGGTCCGGGAGGCGGGAACGGAGGCGCTGGTGCACTGGACCGGGTTCGTGCCGGACGAGGAGCTGCGGCATCTGCACAGCGGCGCGGTCGCGCTGGTTCTGCCTTCGGCGTGCGAGGGTTTCGGGCTTCCCGCGGTGGAAGCGGCGGCCTGCGGCACTCCGGTGATCGCCACGACGGCAAGCCCGCTGCCGGGCCTGCTCGAGGGGGGCGGAATCTTCGTGAAGCCAGGTGACGCGGGCGAGGTCGAGGCCGCCATGCGGCGGCTGTTGGACGACGCACCGCTCCGTGCCGCGATGGGGCGGATCGCCAGGCAGAAGGCCGGCGAGCTCTCGTGGGATCGCGGAGCAGGAGCGGCGCTGGCGGCGATCCGGGAGGCGGCGGCGTGAGCGGACTCCGGTTCGCGTTCCTCACGACCTTCTACCCGCCGCACAACTTCGGGGGCGACGGGATCGGAATCCAGCGCTTCGCGCGGGGGCTGGTGAAGGCGGGCCATGAGGTGACGGTGATCCACGACGTGGATGCGTTCAATGCGCTCCACTCGGGTCCCGAGCCGACCGCCGCGCCGGAGCCGCAGGGGCTCGAGGTCATCGGCCTCAGAAGCGGGGTGGGGATGCTGTCCTCCCTGCTCACCCAGCAGGCCGGCCGGCCGGTGGTGAACGGCCGCAGGATCGCGAAGATCCTCGACCAGGGGCGATTCGATGTGGTGAATTTCCACAACGTATCGCTGATTGGCGGGCCGGGACTGCTGCGCTACGGTCGGGGAGTGAAGCTGTACATGGCGCACGAGCATTGGCTGGTCTGCCCCAGCCACGTGCTCTGGCGCCACAACCGCGAGCTCTGCACCGGACGCGAGTGCCTGAAGTGCCAGCTGGTGTACCGCAGGCCGCCCCAGTTGTGGCGGGGGACGGGACTGCTGGAACGGGAGGCGAAGCACGTGGACGCGTTCATCGCGATGAGCGAGTTCAGCCGGCAGAAGCACCGCGAGTTCGGGTTTCCGCGGGACATGGAGGTGGTGCCGTACTTCCTCCCCGATCCCGAGCCCGCGGGCGTGACGGCCGACAGTCCGTCGCCGCACCCGCGCCCGTATTTCCTGTTCGTGGGGCGGCTGGAGAAGATCAAGGGTCTGGACGACGTGATCCCGGTGTTCCGGGAGTATCCCGACGCCGACCTGCTGGTGGCTGGAGACGGGGTGTATGCCGAGGCGCTGCGTGCCGCGGCCAGTGGAATGCCGAATGTGCACTTCCTCGGCCGGGTGACCCCCGACGCGTTGCGCCGGTACTACGACCACGCGGTCGGGCTGATCGTGCCATCGGTCTGTTTCGAGACCTTCGGCATCATCCTGATCGAGGCGTTCCGGCAGCGGACCCCGGTCATCGCGCGGCGGATCGGACCCTTTCCCGAGATCGTCGAGACGTCGGGTGGGGGAGAGTTGTTCGGCACCCGCGAGGAACTGGTGGCCGCGATGCGGCGGATGCAGGGCGATCCTGCCCACCGGGAGCGACTGGCCCGGGCCGGTCACGAGGCGTTCCTGGCGCGTTGGTGTGAGCGGGCGGTAATCCCGCGGTACCTGGAAGTGGTGGCCGGTGCGGCGCGTCGCAAAGGCGATCGCAACGTTCTGGCCAAGCTCGAGGTGGCGGCATGAAGATCTTCATCACGGGTGGCGCAGGGTTCATCGGGTCCCATCTGGCCGAGCGGCTGCTCGGCCGGGGCGACCGCGTGCTGGTCCTCGACGACCTCTCCACCGGCTCGATGGACAACATCGCGCACCTGGTTGGCCGGGACGGCTTCGACTACCGGATCGGCTCGGCGCTGGACCAGCCGCTGGTGTCGGAGTGCGTGGATCGGTGCGACGTCACGATCCACCTCGCCGCCGCGGTGGGCGTCCGGCTCATCGTGGAGAAGCCGGTCCACACCATCGAGACCAACGTCCGCGCCACCGAGGTGGTGCTCAACGCCGTGGCCAAGAAGCAGAAACTCACCCTGATCGCCTCGACCTCCGAGGTGTACGGCAAGAGCGCCAAGATTCCCTTCAGCGAGGAGGATGACCTCCAGCTCGGACCCACCAGCCATTCGCGCTGGGCCTACGCCTGCTCCAAGGCGCTGGATGAATGGCTGGGCCTTGCCTATCACCGGGAGAAGAAGGTGCCGGTGATCCTGGCGCGGTTCTTCAACACCGTGGGCCCGCGGCAGACCGGGCGGTACGGCATGGTGCTGCCCAACTTCGCCATGCAGGCGCTGACCGGCGAGCCGATCACGGTGTTCGGGACCGGCGAGCAGGCGCGCTGTTTTGGTCACGTGAAGGATGCGGTCGAGGCGATTCTCCGCCTGATCGCGGCGCCCGCGGCCGTTGGCAACGTGTTCAACGTGGGCAACGACGAGGAAGTGACCATCCTCCAGCTCGCCGAGCGGGTGCGCGATGCGGCGGGGTCGTCCTCGGAGATCCGGCTGGTGCCCTACGACGAGGCGTATGCCGAGGGGTTCGAGGACATGCTCCGGCGGGTGCCGGATGTCAGGCGGCTGGAGCGGACCATCGGCTTCCGCCCCCGGACGCCGCTGTCGGAGATCATCGCCGACGTGGTGGCCGACCAGCGGGCCCGGCTCGCCGTGAGGTGACATGCGCGCCATCCTGACCTACCACTCGATCGACGACTCCGGCTCCCCCATTTCGGTGGCGCCTGCGGAGTTCCGCGCGCATGTGCGGTGGCTCGCATCGGGGGCGGTGAGGGTGGTCCCGCTGGCGGAGATGGCGACCCTGCCGGCCGACGCGGATGCGGTGGCGATCACCTTCGACGACGCATTCGAGAATTTCGCGGCCATGGCAGCGCCGCTGCTTCACGAGCACCGCCTGCCGGCGACGCTGTTCGTCGTCTCCGGCCGGGTGGGGCGCGACAATGCCTGGGGCGACCGTCCCGATCCACGGGTGCCGACCCTGCCTCTCCTCGACTGGACCGGGCTCGGCTGGCTGGTGGAGGAGGGGATCGAGATCGGAGCCCACACCCGGACCCACCCGCACCTGACCCGGATCAGTCCGGCGATGCTGGAGGACGAACTGCTCGGCTCGACGGACGAGATCCGGCGCAAGCTCGGGATGGCGGTTCGCGAGATCGCCTATCCCTACGGTGACGTCAACGAGGACGTGGTCGTCGCGGCCCGGCGGCATTTCGTCCGGGGGTATACCACCCGCCTCCAGCCGCTGGCGCGAGACAACGATCCGCTCCAGCTGCCGCGGCTGGACATGTTCTATCTCAGGGGGCCGGGTCGGCTCGAATCGTGGGGGAGCGCCAGATTTGACCAGCATCTCTGGCTGCGGGCGCAGGCGCGCCGGCTGCGGCAGGTCCTGACAGGGCCGGCGGGAGGGTGGTGACGTGAGCGAGCCGATGCTGTCGGTGGTGGTGCCGGTCCGGAACGGACTCAAGGTGCTGCCGAGGTCGCTGGGGGCACTCGAGGCGAGCGATCTGCCGCGCGACCTCTGGGAGCTGATCGTGGTGGACGACGCGAGCACGGACGAAACGCCGGCGCTGGCCGCAAGGTGGGCCGACGTGGTGGTGCGGATTCCGGACAGTCCCCACGGGCCGGGCTACGCTCGGAACCGCGGTGTGGAGATGGCCCGGTGCCCGGTGGTGGCGTTCATCGATGCGGATGTGGTGGTGCACCGCGACACCCTCCGCCGGATCGTGTGGACCTTCGCGCGGGATCCAGAGCTCGGCGCCGTGTTCGGCTCGTACGACGATCGCCCGCCGGCGCCGGGCGTCGTGTCGCGATACCGCAACCTGCTGCACCACTGGCACCACCAGCGGAACCCGGGAGAGGCGGACACCTTCTGGGCCGGATGCGGCGCAGTGCGTCGGTCGGTGTTCCTGGAAGCCGGTGGCTTCGACGAGTGGCACTATCGCCGTCCCTCCATCGAAGACATCGAGCTGGGGCACCGGATCAGCCACCTGGGGGCACGAATTCACATCCGGCCGGACATCCAGTGTGCCCACCTGAAGCAGTGGTCGCTCTGGAACGTGCTGCGAACCGACCTCATGGACCGGGGCATCCCCTGGATGCGACTGCTCCTGCAGGAGGGGAAGATGGGCCAGCGCCGCTCCCTCAACCTGAAACCGATCGAGCGAATCAACACCGCCCTGGCTGGTCTCGCGCTGGTCGCGGTCGTGCTGGCGATCGGTCTCCGCGATCCGCGGTTCCTCCTCGGAGTCGCCGGGCCGCTCGCGGTGATGCTGGTGAGCAATCTGCCGTTCTACGCATTTCTGGCTCGCGCTGGCGGGATCGGGTTCGCGCTCGCATCGGTACCCCTTCACCTCGCCTACTACGTCGTCAATGGCGTCTGCGTGGTGTTGGGCTGGCTGGCGCATCACGTCATGGGGGAGCCGGTCCCGGACGCCCCCATTCAGGCGATGGCCGAGGTCGGGGTCGAACGGTGGCCTCCGGTGCCGGCGCGGCTGTCGGTCGGGGCCTGGGCCCCGCGCTGACTTGGCGCCGGAACGCTATCTTTCAATGAGCCTACTTCTCGTCGGGGACACGATGCCACCAGCCGGTTCCGTCCGGGACGAACCCGCCCTGTCGCCGTCAGTCCGGCTGGCCTTCGCGCCGCTGCACAAGCGGGCGTTCGGCTTGGCCATCGGCGCGGCGTTGGCGCTGGCGGTCGTGGTGGCGACCCTCGTTTACCTCGTCCGCGGCCACCTGAACCAGGGACCGGGGCTGTGGCTGCTGCAGAACTACCTGGCGGGCTACTCGGTGAGTCTGACCGGCGCCCTCGTCGGGGGCGCGTGGGGCCTGTTTGTCGGCTTCGTGGCGGGGTGGTTCCTGGCGTTCTGCCGCAACTTCATGATCGCGGTATCGGTGTTCATC
>JAOUIC010000045.1 GCA_029884275.1 Gemmatimonadota bacterium
CACCTCGCCCATCACGTCGGCGGTCCGGCGGATGTCCTGCTCGGTGACCTTGGCGAAGAAGGCATACCACGAGGTCCATCCCGCCACCGACTCCCGCCAGGGCTGGTACTCCCACGGCCGGTACCGGGTCAGGCCGCGGTGACGCTGGTAGAACCGTGGCCGGAACCGGAGCGACACCTCGCCACCGCTCGCGGTGATCTTGACGGCCACGGCGCTGTCCGGATTGACCGTGGGCACCAGTTGCACCTGCGCCGGCACATCCACCGACAGCACCCAGTCGGCGCGCCGGTCGTAGACCGCCCGGTTGAGCCGGTTCGTCACCGAGCCGACGGCGTGACGCACAACCGGCAATCCATCCTCACGTGGCTCCGACTCGGCGGCGAACGCCTCGGGGGACCCCCGTACGACCCCAACGACCGTCACCCGGCCCCTGCCGGTTGCGGTCCACTTGAGCACCTGGGTCACCCGGCCCGCGCTTGAGTCGTTGAATGAGATCAGCGACACCGTGCCCCCCGTGGCCGCGACCCTCCCCTCGAACAGCGTCTTCCCCTGGTACCGAAGCACCACGAGGCTGTCTCTCACCTCGACGATCGCCGGAGCGTTGGGCGGCTCGGCGGCGGTCTGGGCGGAGGCGATCGCGGGAACCAGGCAGGCCGCGGCGAGTACAATCGCAGATCTCATGGGGGTCAAAGGTTGCGCCCCGACTGTTCGGGCGGCAAGATGGGGCTCCCCCAGCCCGGCGTGCCGCCATGGGTCTTTCACCGATCGACATCGCCAGTTTCGTCGGGTTCCTGGTGCTGGTGTTCGCCGTGTCCATCGCCGCGTCGCGCAGGAAACGCGAGGCGACCGAGGACTATTTCCTCGCCGGACGCGAGCTCAGCTGGTGGCTGATCGGCATCTCGCTCATTGCCTCGAACATCTCCACCGAGCACTTCGTCGGGCTGGCGGGACGCGGCTACGAGCTGGGTCTGGCGATCGCGAGCTACGAGTGGATGGCAGCGGTGACGCTGGTGGTGGTCGCCTTGTTCTTCCTGCCCCGCTTCCTCCGCGCCGGCATCTTCACCATGCCGGAATACCTGGAATACCGCTACGACGGGGCCGCGCGGAGCATCATGGCGCTGTTCATGATGCTGGCCTACATCTTCGTCGCGCTTGCGACGGTGCTGTACAGCGGTGCCCTCGCGCTCGAGGCGGTGATCGGGCTCGACGTAATCAAGGGGATCTGGATCATCGGGGCGCTCTCCGGCGCCTACGTGACCTATGGTGGGCTTCGGGCCGTGGTGTGGACCGAGCTGATCCAGGGGACCGCGCTCCTCTTCGGCGGACTGCTCACCTTCACCCTCTCGCTCGAGGCGATCGGCGGGTGGAGCCGGTTCACGGCGCTCGCCGGTGACCGCCTGCACACCGTGCTGCCGTGGAACCATCCCGAGATGCCGTGGCTGGCGGTGTTCATCGGGGGGCTGTGGATCCCCAACACCTTCTACTGGGGGCTCAACCAGTTCATCACCCAGCGCGCCCTGGCGGCGCGGAGCCTGGCCGAGGGTCAGCGCGGGGCGCTCTTCGCGGCGGCGATCAAGGTCACGATTCCTTTCCTCATAGTGATGCCGGGGATCATGGCGGTGCACCTCTTCCCCGGCCTCATCGACACTCCCGACCAGGCCTACCCAGTGCTCATCCGGGAGTTGATCCCCGCGGGACTCCTGGGCGTGATCCTCGCGGCGCTCTTCGGAGCAGTGCTCAGCACCTTCGAGTCGCTGCTCAACTCGGCCGCCACGATCTTCAGCCTCGACATCTACCAGCGCCACTGGCGCCCCAAGGCAGAGGCGGCCGAACTGCTCCGGGTGGGACGCTGGGCGACGCTCGCCCTGTTCCTGCTCGGCTGTCTCTGGGCGCCGCTGGTGGGCCGGGCCGGAAGTGTATTCCAGTACATCCAGATGTTCTGGGGGTTCATCTCGCCGGGGATCGTGGCGGCCTTCGTGGTGGGGATGATCTCGCCCAGGACGCCGGCGCTGGCCGCGAAGGGGGCGATGCTGCTCGGCATCCCGGTGTACGGCCTGCTGCTCTGGTTCCTGCCTGGAGTCGCCTTCCTGCATCACATGGCGATCACCTTCATCGTCGTGGTGCTCTACATGGCGGCGGTGACGATTCTGCGGCCCCTGCCCGCCCCCGTGATTCTCCCGGTCAAGGAGGGAATCGCGCTCGAGCCGGCGCTGCACGCGGGGTGGTTCGGGGGCGGGGTGGTCGCGGCGGTGGCGGCGCTCTACCTGTATTTCTGGTAGTGCCGGTATTCGGCGCGGCTCCCAGCCTTGCTCGCGAGAATTGTCGCGACGTCCCATCTTGAAGCTTGACGGCTGAGCCCTCCGACCGAACCGCCGCTCATCCCCACCGCGTGACAGCGTGTTGGCCGAGCTGGCGGCGCTGACGTATGGGGAGGGGAAGCGGTAGGGCAAGAAAGAGCCGCCCGGAATCCGGGCGGCTCCTGGTGTCACGCCGACGAGCGGCGCAGCACATCGACAATGTAGCCACAACTTGGGAAACTTCTCACCGCCTGTCAAGGCTGCCAGGGTGCGGGCGGGGGGACTCGAACCCCCATGGACTTGCGTCCCACACATTGTCGATGTGCTGCGTCTGCCAGTTCCGCCACACCCGCCCCACCTCCGACAACCTGGCGGCCACTGGGTGCTGCGACGCGAGTTCGACAGGGCGTGATGCCGCTGGCCCGGACAATGTCGGGCATGCGAGACATGGCAAGCGGATCAATTGGACGCCGAGCGAACTGTTTCGCCGCATCCCCTTCCGACCGGCGCTTGGCATCCCCGCACCGATCCGACCATGTTTCCTGCATAGTGAACCAACCCTCAATGCCACGCCCCATCCCCGAGCTCCTCGCCCCCGCCGGCACACTCGACGCTGTCCGTGCCGCCGTCGCCAACGGGGCGAACGCGGTGTATCTCGGCGCCGAGCGGTTCAACGCCCGCGACGAGGGGGCCCAGCTCACGCTGGAGGAAGTCGGGGAGGCCTGTCGCATCGCCCACGCCCACGGAGCCAGGGTCTACCTCACCTTCAACATCCTGTTCAAGCCCGCCGAGCTCCGCGATGCGCTGATCCACCTGGGCGAGTGCGTGGACCTGGGCATCGACGCCGCCATCGTTCAGGATCTCGGCGCCGTCCGCCTGATTCAGCGCTTGTACCCCGCCCTCGAGATTCACGGCTCCACCCAGATGACGGTGCACGACCCCGCCGGCGCCCGCGTGCTTCGGGGGCTGGGCATTGATCGTGTCGTGCTGGCCCGCGAGAACACCGTCGAGGACATCCGCGCCATTCACGACACCGTGCCGGGACTGGGGCTGGAGAGCTTCATCCACGGCGCGCTCTGCATCTCGTACTCCGGCCAGTGCTTCATGTCGGGGATGATCTCGGAGCGGAGCGCGAACCGTGGTTCCTGCGCCCAGTCGTGCCGCAAGGACTATCTCCTCACCAACGCGGTGACCGGCGAGGAGCTCGACCGTGGCTACCTCATCTCCGCCCGTGACCTCGCGGCCTACGAGCACCTCCCCGCCCTCGCCGACGCGGGCATCGGGTGCCTGAAGATCGAGGGCCGCAAGAAGAAGCCCGAGTTCGTCGCCACCGTCACCCGCACCTACCGCACCTGGCTGGACCGGCTGCACGAGGACGCCTGGGCGCCCCCGCCGACGCAGGAGGTTCAGCCGCTGGTGCAGATCTTCTCGCGGGGATTCACCGGCGGGATGTACGGCGGCCGAGCCGGCCGCGGCTACATCACCCGCGACCAGCCCGACAACCGCGGCGCGGTGCTCGGCCGGGTGATCGGGCACGAGGGAGGGGAACTCCTGATCGAGGTGTCGGAGGCTGTCGCCGTGGGCGACGGGCTCGGCTTCGAGCATCCCGACGGCGCGGCGCACGGCAACACCGGGTTCAGCGTCCACCGGGTGCGCACCGCGAAACGGCGCGGCCCCCGCCTGGTGCAGGCCATCCAGGCCGGCGCCGTGGTCCCGATAGACTGGGTGGTGGTGCGATCCTCCCAGGCGGCGCTGCTCGAGCAGGCTCGGGAGAGCTACGCCTCGCTCGAAGAGGCATCCCGGCCACCGAAGTCACCGGTGGACTTCGTGGTGATCGGGGCGGTGGGGCTGCCGCTCACCCTCCGCGCCACCGCGGACGGTGACACGGTGCAGGTGACGAGCGACGTCCTGCTCACCCCCGCCGAGAAGCGCTCGCTCGACCAGGCCAAGCTCGGCGAGCAGCTCGGTCGCCTCGGCGAGACGCCGTTCGAACTGGGTGCGGTTGATGATGCCGGGCTCGCACCCGGTCTGTTTCTTCCGGTAAGCAGCCTCAACGACCTGCGGCAGCGGGCGATCGCGGAGTTGGCCGGAAGGCGCACGGCGCGTTCGGCCGCACGACAGGACGCGCGGATCTCGGCCATAAACGGAGCCCTGGGTAGGGGCGGAGCTATAGCTCCGCCCCTACTCCGGGATTCGCCATCGGGGGGCAGAACTGGAGCGCCGCCCCTGCCCCATCTCATCGCCGAGGTCTTCACCCTCGACGACGCCCGCCGCGCCGCAGATGCCGGCGCCGACGAGATCTCGCTCGACCTCTTCCTCCGCCACCCCACCCCGCCGGTGAGCCGCGTGAAGGCCCTCGCCGCCGAGCTCGCCGCACGCGGAACGGCATTCCGGATCCGTACCCCGACCATTGTCCGGCCGCCGGAGCGAAAGGTGGTGGACAAGTGGCTCGCGCTCGGGACTCCGCTGGTGAGCGGTCACCTGGGACTGGTCGCGGAACTCTCTTCACAGGGTCGCGACGTGGTGGCGGACTACGCGGTCAACTGCTTCAACCAGCACAGCGCGGCCGAGATCTTCCGGCTGGGGGCGAGCCGCATCGTGCTCTCGATCGAGCTCACCGGTGGCGAGATGGCGCAGGTGGCGGCGCCCTGGAAGGGCGACGGATTCGAGGTCTTCGTCTACGGCCGGCCCGAGGGGATGACGCTGGAGCATTGCGTGCTCTCGGCGGCCTTCGAGCGGAAGCCGGCCACCTGCCGCGACCTCTGCGTGCAGGAGCACCCCAACACCGAGCTCACCGACCCGGCCGGGTACGTCTTCCCCATCGCCACCGACTCCGCCTGCCGCAACCGCCTGCTCCACTCGCGGCCGGTGGACGGCGCGGAGTACCTGCCGGCGCTCTGGCGACATGGATTCAGGAATTACCGGCTGGTCTTCAACGTCCCTGGCGATCCGGCCGCCGAGATCACCGCAGCATACCGCCGGATGCTCGATGAGCTGGGCCGGGGCCACACTCCGGACTCCTCCCTCACCCGGGCCATCACCGGGCGAGAGTACACTCGCGGGCATTTCGCGCGGGCGGTATAGTTTCGCGGCCGACGGCGCACCACCGACCTCTTACCCCGACCAGCGGCCCCCCATGTCATCCGCCCCGCTCGGCATCGGCTTCATCGGCTCCGGCTTCAACGCCCGCTTCCACATGCAGGCCTTCCGCGCGGTGCGGGACTCTGAGGTCCGCGGCGTCTGGAGCCCCAACCGCGCCAACGCGGAGAGCGCGGCGAGATACGCCCGCGGCCTCGACGTCGGCGCCTGCCAGCCGTTCCGGTCCATCGCCCAGATGGTGGCCGACCCGGCGATCGACGCGATCTGGCTCTGCGGCCCCAACCAGGCCCGGATCGAAAATGTCGAGGAGCTGACCGATACCATCGCGCGCGGCCGCGGGAAACTCCGCGGTATCGCCTGCGAAAAGCCGCTGGCCCGCACCGTCGAGGAGGCCCGGGCGGTCACCGCCATGGTGAAGAAGGTCCGCCTGCGCCACGGCTACCTCGAGAACCAGCTGTTCGCCCCCCAGGTGGAGACCGGCCGGAGCCTGCTCTGGGCCCGGGGCGCGGCTCTCACCGGGCGTCCCTTCCTGGCCCGCGCCGCCGAGGAACACAGCGGCCCGCACATGCCCTGGTTCTGGCAGGGGCGGCTGCAGGGTGGCGGGGTGCTGAACGACATGATGTGTCACTCGGCGCTGGTGGTGCGGCACCTGCTGACCCGGCCCGGTGAGCCGCTCTCGACGGTGCGGCCAGTGTCGATTACCGCCCGGATCGCGAGTCTCAAGTGGAGCCGGCCGGAGTACGTGAAGCGCCTGAAGGCGGCGATGGGAAGCAAAGTCGACTACGCGCGCCAGCCCGCCGAAGACTTTGCCGCCGTCACCATCGAGTTCGAGACCAGCGACGGTTACACCGTGATGGGCGAGGCGACCACCTCGTGGAGCTTCGTGGGTGCCGGCCTCCGGCTCAGCGCCGAACTGCTCGGTCCGGAGTATTCGATGTCGTGGAACACCCTCGACAGCGGACTGAAGCTCTTCTTCAGCCGCGAGGTCCGCGGCAGGGCGGGCGAGGACCTGGTCGAGAAGCAGAATGCCGAGGTCGGCCTCATGCCGGTGGTGGCCAACGAGGCGGCGGCGTACGGCTACGAGGCGGAGAACCGCCACTTCGTCCGGGTGTTCCAGGGGAAGGAGAAGCCGCTCCTCACCTGGGATGACGGCGTGGAGGTGGTGCGAATCCTGATGGCGGCCTACATGAGCGCCGAGAAGGGGAGAACGCTCAGGTTCCCGCCGACCGGCCTCGACGGGTTTGTGCCGGATGTCGCCAAGGGAGCCAAGAAGCTTCGTCGTGCCCGGCGCACGTGATCTGCATCACAACGGGCTGAGCCGTCCTTCACGGCGGGCCTGAATCGTGCCTCCCAGGACGAGAGGTCATTCTCTCAGGGGGGACGATGAGGAAGAGTCGCGCAATTTTCCTGCTAATTGGCACTATGCTCTTCGTGGCCTGGTCAGCCGTGGCGCAGGAGTCGGGGAAGCGAAAGGACAACCCCGTCAGCGTGGCGACGGCGACGGCAGAAGTCTCCGCCTCGGTTTCGGTCTCGGTCTTCTCCACGGCGGAGAAGCGGGCGCTCACCGACTACTACGCGAAGCACCCCGCTGGCGCCAAGCCGCTCCCACCGGGCATCGCCAGGAATCTGGGTCGGGGCAAGCCGCTCCCGCCCGGCATCGCGAAGACTCGACTGCCCGCCGATGCCCAGAAGTCGCTCCCGCCGCGGGAGGACGGCGCTCAGATCACGATTTTCGGCGACAAGATCGTCCTGCTCGAGGCGAGCGGCCTGGTGGTGGACATCCTCTCAGACATTCTGCGGTGATCATCGGGTAGGGGCGGAGCAATGGCTCCGCCCCTGCTGTGGACCCCGCCCCACATACACGAAACGGCACGCCGAATGGCGTGCCGTTGGCGCATCCGGCGGACCGCCGCGCGACTTACAAGCCGGCGCCGAGGGCAGTGTTGGTCACCGCCTTGTAGCTGTTGAGCCGGCCGTTGCCGAAGGTCTGATCGTAACCGGTGGCCCCCTTGTCGTCCGCCGTGCTCTCCAGCCTGCCTCTAAGTCCCGCACCCCTGAGCCCCGTCTTCGAGGCCACGATGCCCGCCGTCCCCGTCACCTGCGGCGCCGCCATCGAGGTACCCTGCAGCCAGGCGTAAGTGCCGCCCTTGTAGGCGCTATAGATGCAGCCCTCCGGCGTGGTGTTGGAGTAGCACTGCCCGCCTGGCGCGGAGATATCGAGTCCGGGACCGTACTGGGAGTAGGAGGCCCTCTCGTCCCTCCAGGTGGTGGCAGCGACCGAGATGGCGAGC
Source organism: Gemmatimonadota bacterium (assembly GCA_029884275.1). Lineage (GTDB taxonomy): Bacteria > Gemmatimonadota > Gemmatimonadetes > Gemmatimonadales > GWC2-71-9 > JADJOM01. The sequence continues at coordinate 7,688 of JAOUIC010000045.1, forward strand.
GGGTCGCAGGCCGGGCAGGCCACGGTGCCCGAGCCGCTGTTGCCGGCGGAGGCGATGACCAGGACGTTCTTGGTGGTGACGGCGTAGGCGATGGCGTCCTTCTCCGCTTGCGATTCGCTGCTGCCGCCGAGGCTCAGGTTCATCGCCACCATGCCGGGCTGGTCGGCCGCGGCGCGGATCGCGTTCACGATCGCCGAAGTCGGACAGCCACGGCGGCCGCAGACCTTCTGCACGTACACCTTCACGTGCGAGGCGGCGCCGGAGACGCCCGCCACGCCGACGGTGGAGCCGGCCATGGTCCCGGTGGTGTGGCTGCCGTGGCCGTCGTCGTCGGTCGGGTCGTTGTCGTTGTTGTACCAGTCCTTGCCGGCAATCAGCCGGCCGGTGAACTCCGGATGCAGCAGGTCCACCCCGGTGTCGATGCTGCCGATCAGGATGTCCGCGCCTCCGGTGGCATACCCCTCGATGTTGTCCTCGTCGGCATCGGCAATCGAGGCATAGGAGGAAGCAATGAACTTGCCCGAGTTCTTGCCCGTCGTGTACTTCATGTTCAGCCCGCCCGGGTTGTAGAACGCCCAGAGGTTCGGGTTGATCGCCGTGGTCTGCCGCAGGTAGTTGGGTTCGGCCCACTCGACCCGGGCATCACCCCGGAGCGCGACCACCGCCGCCCGCTCCATCCCCACCCCGCCCCGCGCGATGACGAAGGCGTCGCGGTACCCGCGTTCCTGCAGCGCCAGTCCGTGGCCGCCGAGCACGGCCGCCGCATCGGCGCCGGGGCGGAACTTCACCAGGACCTCGCCCGGCATGACCGGCTCGGCGGGAGCCTGTGCGGATACCGCCTGAGCTGACGGATCAACCGGTTCGGACATCCGGTCGGCACAGCCGGCGCCGACAAAAGCGAGGGTGGAGGCGAGCGCGATGCGGGCTTGCAGCTTCATACGTGGGGTTCCTCACCATTGGCCGGGACAGGGGACGATACCAACAGGCGGGCTGCCCGGCCGGCAATCGCTGGCAAGGGCAGCCCGCAATACGACAATAGGAAACGGCGCGGCGGCAGTCAACAATGGCGGTGACGCGACAGGCCCAAGAACCGTGCCTCAGGCCGCCGACATCGCCCTTCCCACCAGCCCGCGGGCCTCGTCCAGGATCTGCCCCAGGTGTTTCTCGTCCCGGAAGCTCTCGGCGTAGAGCTTGTAGATGTTCTCGGTACCAGAC
>JAOUIC010000505.1 GCA_029884275.1 Gemmatimonadota bacterium
CCTGGTCCTCGGTGGGAACGGAACGTTCAGGTTGTGCCTTCATCGGACCTCGGCGAATGCCGCCGCGCCTATGATACGAACGGCTGGCGAGGGCGGCCAGTCCCGCATCGCTCTGGCGCCGGAGGTTCAAGCCGCGGGCCGGGGCGGGACCCCCCTAGCCCTCACTCACGCGGGGTGACATCTTCCCGCGCGCATGCCGACACCCCTCGACCAGCTCACGACTGCCCTGGCCGACCGCTACCGCCTCGAGCGGGAGCTCGGGCAGGGCGGGCAGGAATGTGGCGGACCTGTGGATCAAGCACCTGCCCAACGGCCCCTTCACCCGTCTGACATTCGGTTCGATTGCCGCCGCGCTGCCATTCTGGTTCCCGAGGGGAGACCGCGTCGGATTCCTCTGGAGGGGAGATGAAGGGACCCGGAATGGCTGGTGGTCACAGCGTGCGGATGGGACCGGGAACCCGGATTCCATCCTGTCCGGCAACTTCAATCTGACCGATCCACATGTCTCCGCCGATGGCCGCTGGATGGTGTGGGCGATGCGAGACGCCCGGGGCGGGAGCGAGAGGGCGTGGGATATCTACGGCATGCAACTGGGCGCGGACTCCGCACCGCGCCAGCTGGTGGCCGGACCGACGGCAGACGCCCAGCCGCGCATCTCGCCAGACGGCCGCTGGCTGGCCTACGTCTCGCTTGAGTCGGGTCGCCCGGAGGTGTACGTCCGGCCCTTCCCGGCGGTGGATGGCGGGAAGTGGCAGGTGTCGCTCGAGGGCGGATCTATTCCCCGGTGGGCGCCGGACGGGAGGGAGCTGTTCTTCCTGAACCCGGAGGGCGCGGTCGTTGCGGCCCGCGTCGCGACCTCACCTGCGTTCACCGTGGTGGACCGGACCATCCTCATGCCCGCGCCAGGTGAGGGCACCTCCTACTTCGGGCCGTACGACGTGCATCCGGACGGTCGTCGTCTCATCAGGGCGCGCCGCCTCACTGGTCAGGAGGGGGCGGATCCCGGCCTGGTCGTGGTGGAGAACTTCACCGAAGAGTTGAAGCAGAGGGTGCCGAGGTAGGGAGGCACCTGAAGGTGCCTGGTGGGTTCCACTCCGTTAGATTCCCGCCACGATCAATCACGCTTCACGGAGTGGCGACCGCTCGACCGGACCGTTGCCCCGAACACCCGCAACGCCGGAGATCCCAGTGAGTGGTACCACCGCGACCTTTTCGTCCTTCCAGCTGCACCCGAGTCTCCTCAAGGGACTGAAGGAACTCGGCTTCGTCCGGCCCACACCGATCCAGAGTGACGCCATCCCGCCCGGCCTCCAGGGCCGGGACGTGCTGGCCTGTGCGATGACCGGGAGCGGCAAGACCGCCGCCTTTCTGCTGCCCATTCTTAACGCGCTGCTGACTCGTCCGCGCGGCACCACCCGCGCACTGGTCATCACGCCGACCCGCGAGCTGGCGGCGCAGATTCTCGAGAGCTTGAACGGCATGGCGCTGCACACACCGATCACCGCCGCCTCGATTTATGGCGGCGTCGGGATGGGCCCGCAGGAGCACGCCATCCGCGCCGGTGTGGACGTGCTGATTGCGACGCCGGGCCGCCTGCTCGATCACCTGCGGCACCCCTACACGAAACTCGGCGGCGTCGAGCACCTGGTGCTGGACGAGGCCGACCGGATGCTCGACATGGGCTTCCTGCCGGAGATCAAGAAGATCCTCCGCCACGTTCCGGCGAAGCGCCAGACGCTGTTCTTCAGCGCCACGCTGCCCCCGCCGATCCAGGGGCTGACCCGCGAGATGCTCAAGAACCCGGTGACCATCAACGTCGAGCGCCGCTCGGCGCCGGCCGTCGGGATCACCCAGGCCATCTACCCGGTGCGGCAGGACCTCAAGGCTCCGCTGCTCCTGAAGCTGCTCCAGCGGCACGACATCGAGCAGGCGCTGGTCTTCACCCGCACCAAGCACCGCGCCAACCGCCTCGCCGATCAGCTCGGCAAGGGCGGGGTGCACGCCGAGCGGATTCACGGCAACCGATCGCAGGCGCAGCGCACTGCCGCGCTCGCCGGGTTCAAGAGCGGATCATTTCGGGTGCTGGTCGCCACCGACATCGTGGCCCGCGGCATCGATGTCGAGGCGCTGGGCCACGTGATCAACTTCGATGTGCCGCTGGTGCCCGAGGACTACATCCACCGGGTGGGCCGCACCGCGCGGAACGAGCTGACCGGCGAGGCCTACACCTTGGTGGCGCCGGAGGAGGAAGGGGAGCTCCAGGCGATCGAGCGGGC
>JAOUIC010000507.1 GCA_029884275.1 Gemmatimonadota bacterium
CCAGGCGGGGACCAAGGAGGGCGATCTCACCTTCGTGATCGGCAATCCCGGCTCGACCGGGCGGCTCGAGACCTACGCCCGGCTCGAGTACCTTCGCGACGTGCAGTATCCGGCCCAGCTCGACCAATTCAAGCGGATGATCGCCGCGTACCAGGCGCTGGCTCAGACCGACGAAGAGCGTGGCAAGCGGCTGCGCAACACCATCTTCAGCCTCGAGAACTCCCAGAAGGCGACCATCGGCTACCGGGCGGGGCTGGTGGACCCCGCGCTCATGGCCCGGAAGAAGGCCTGGGAAGGCGAGTTCACCGCCGCGGTCGGCGCCAAGCCCGAGCTCAAGAAGAGCTATGGCGATGCGTGGAAGACCGTGGCGGAGGTCACCGCCAGACGGAAGGCGATCGACGTGCGCCGCCGCTATCACACTGGCAACGCCTACGGATCGAGGCTGATGCAGCTGGCAGTTGGCACCGCGCGGTACCCGGCGGAGATGGCGAAGGCCGATGCCGACCGCCTTGCGCCGTACCAGGAGGCCAACAAGGCCGGACTCGAGCGGGCACTGTTCACCGATGCTCCGGTCGACGCGGTTCAGGAAAAGGCGCTGCTTACGGCGTTCTTCACGGCGATGCAGGCGGAGCTGCCGGCCTCCGACCCGGTGCTCAAGGCGGCGCTGCAGGGCCGCACGCCGGAAGCCGCGGCGGCGGCACTGGTGGATGGCACCCAGCTGGCCAAGGCCGAGGCGCGCAAGGCACTGACTGATGGAGGAGTCGCCGCGGTCGCGGCTTCGGCTGATCCGCTCATCCAGTTTGCCCGGGTGGTCGATCCGCTCGAGCGCGCGCTTGCCAAGGAAGTGAACGATCTCAACGACCGCGAGGCGCAGGCCAACGAGAAGATCGCGCGGGCCCTGCTGGCGGTGTACGGCAGCAACGTCGCGCCCGACGCCACCTTCAGCCTCAGGATCAGCGACGGGGAGGTCCGCCGCTACCCGATGAACGGCACCGTGGCGGCGCCCTACACCACGTTCAACGGCCTGTACGAGCGGGCCAGCGCTTTCGGCGAGCAGCCGCCGTTCGACCTGCCGCCGCGCTGGAAGGAGCGGCGGGACTCGCTCACCGCCGACACGCCCTTCAACGCGGTGTCCACCAACGACATCATCGGCGGCAACTCGGGCAGCCCCGTGATCAACCGCAATGCGGAGGTGGTAGGCCTCATCTTCGACGGCAACATCGAGATGCTGCCGAACCGGTTCCTGTTCACGGAGCGGGTGGCCCGGTCGGTCTGGGTCGACTCCCGCGCGATCGTGCACGCGCTGCGACGGGTGTATGATGCTCATGCCCTTGCAGACGAACTGGAAGGGACCAGGACCGCCGCACCCGCGATGTAGGCAGGCCGAGCCGATATGAGGTGGGCGCGGCACCCGCCGCGCCCACCGTTTTTTCAGCAGGAGATCCGTCATGCAGCACACCCACAGGTACTTCCCCGTGGTGCTCACCGGAATCGCGCTGGCAGCCGCGATCGGCTCCTGCGCCGTCAACCCGGTCACCGGTAAGAAGGAACTGTCGTTCGTCTCCGAGAGCCAGGAGATCGAGATGGGCCGCTCCTACTCCGGGCAGATCGCCTCGGAGATGGGGGTCTACCCCGACTCCGGGGTGCAGCAATACGTCTCGACCATCGGCCGCCGGATGGCGCTCGCCTCTGAACGGCCCAAGCTGCCGTGGACGTTCCACGTGATGGACGATCCGCAGGTGAACGCCTTCGCCCTCCCGGGCGGATACATCTTCGTCACCCGCGGGATCCTGGCCCACATGAACTCCGAGGCCGAGCTGGCCTCGGTGGTGGGACACGAGATCGGGCACGTCACGGCGCGCCACTCGGTGCAGCAGATGACCCGCACCCAGCTCGCCCAGATCGGCCTGGTGGCGGGCTCGATCGCCTCGGAGACCTTCGCCCAGTACGCCGGCGTCGCAACGCAGGGTCTTGGGGTCCTGTTCCTCAAGTACGGCCGCGACGACGAGACCCAGGCCGACGGCCTCGGGTTCCGGTACGCGCTCGACGACGGCTACGACGTCCGCGAGATGGTGGCCATGTTCCAGATCCTGAAGCGGGTCGGCGCACGCGCCGGGCAGCGGATTCCCGAGTGGCAGTCCAGCCACCCGGATCCCGGCAACCGCATCGAGCGCACCCAGCAGCGGCTGGCGAAGCTGACGGTTCCGCTGGACGGCAGGAAGGTGAATCGCGCCGGGTTCCTCAAGGCGATCGACGGGATGGTGTACGGTGACAA
>JAOUIC010000506.1 GCA_029884275.1 Gemmatimonadota bacterium
GGGGCAGGTGCTCGAGGCGGCAAGGCTCTATCTTGCCAATGGCGGTCACGGCAGCGGCGGACCCCCGGGCAATGGGCAATCCAGATGACCGAACCAACGCAGGGCAGCGACATCCTCCAGCGCATCGAACGGACCCTCGACACGCTCCGGCCCTACATCGCGTCCCACCGTGGCAACGTCGAGGTCGTGGACTACGACGAAGGGCAGGGAATCCTGTTGCTCCGCATGGGGGGCACCTGTCACGGCTGCTCCGCGGCGACCGTCACGCTCCGGCAGGGTATCGAGGCGCGCCTCAGGGAGCTGGTACCCGAAGTGCGCCAGGTGGAGGCGATCTGATGGCCGAATCACTCACCGCGCGGGTCACCGCGGCGCTGGCCGGACTCAGGAATCCGCGGCTGGAAACCGACCTGATCTCCGCTGGCATGGTGCGGGAGCTCGTGGTCACCGACGATGGCAAGGTGTCGTTCACGTTTCTGCTCTCGCGCGATGACCCGGCCACGCTGGTCCGCGAGGCTCGCGCGGCAGTTCGTGCCGTGGAGGGGGTGAGCCCGCAGGAGCTGCGCATCAGCGTGGTCGATCCGAGCGGACCGGCACCGGCCAGCCACGCACCACCCCAGGGTGCGCCTCCCGCCGGCCAGACGCACGGGCAAGCCGGAATGGTCCCCCCGCCGCAGCAACCGGTGGACTATCCCAACCTGGGCTGCATCATCGCCGTTTCCTCAGGCAAGGGCGGCGTCGGAAAATCCACCGTGTCGGCGAACCTCGCGGTCGCGCTCGCCGCGCGCGGCAAGCGGGTGGGCCTGATGGACGCGGATGTGTACGGACCCAACATCCCGCGGATGTTCGGCGTGTTCGAAAAGCCGCCGGTCGACAACCAGAAGATCCAGCCGCTCTTTGCCCACGGGGTGAAGCTGATGTCGCTCGGCTTCCTGATCGACCGGGACGCGCCGGCGATCTGGCGGGGACCGATCATCATGAAGATCGTGCAGCAGTTCCTGCGGGATGTGGCGTGGGGCGAGCTTGACTACTTCATCGTGGACCTGCCCCCCGGCACCGGCGATGCCCAGCTGTCACTGGTCCAGTCCTGCCACGTCGCGAGCGCCGTCATTGTCACCACGCCGCAGGAAGTGGCCGTCGGCGACGCCCTGCGGGGCGCCAAGATGTTCGAGAAGGTGAATGTGCCGGTGACCGGAGTGATCGAGAACATGAGTCCGTGGACCGACCCGGCCACCGGTCAGCGGTTCGAGATGTTCGGTTCCGGAGGGGGCCGGCGGCTGGCGGAGGAACTCCGGGTTCCGCTGCTGGGCAGCGTGCCGCTGCAGCCGGGACTCGCCGATCTGGCGGACCGCGGGAAGCCCATTCTCGTCGCGAATCCGGGTAGCCCGGCGGCCACGGAACTCAACGCGATCGCGGAACGACTGCTCGGTCTCTTCGCGGCCCGGCCGAAGGTCCTTCCGGTGCTTCAGGGCTGACGCAGTTCCTGGACCGCCGCCAGCCGCGCATCCACCTCGGCGCCGACGCGCCTGACCGTTTCGAGCGCTTCCGTCATTCCCTCCGTCGTCAGGGTTCCGGCGCGAAGCCGTAACAGGTCCAGCCGCAGGGTATCCAGCGTGGCGACCGCCTCGCCGAGGGCGGCCCGGTTGGAGCGCTGCTCGTCTTCCAGTTCGCGGCGCACTCCTTCCCGCCTTGCATTGCCAGTCCCGCCGATCTCCGCCAGCGCGGTACTGTACCTCTCATCCTGCCGGTGCAGCTGGGCGGCTCGTTCCCGAAGCCTGGCGAGCGCCTTCTCCACTCCGTCCAGCCGGGTGCGGTCCGCGGCCGGCAATGCGCGGAAGAGCGCCTCCGCCTGATCGCCCAGCAGGAGCACCGTCGGCCGATTATCAGGCAGCGGCAGCGCAGGCGCCCGGCGCGGTCGCAGGAGCCGGAGCAACCACCCGGCCTTCGTCGTCATCAGGCGACTCAGCGGGCCCGGCTGCCCTGCACGCGGTGCGTCCAGCCGGGCTCCGAACCATCGGCCGAGCGCGACAGGCATCAGGAGCGAAAAGAGCTCCGTCACCAGGACCAGGGGTCCGACGGTCAACGTGCTCAGCACGGACTCACGCGGACCCACCCAGAAGGCCAGCAGGGCGGCGATGCCGGCCAGGTACATGGCGCCGCTTCGCCAGAGGGGCATCTCCGAGTCACGCGCATCCTCCCCCGCGTTCGCCACGAGCGCCGCCCTGATGTCGCCGACCGACCATCCCTGGCGGGCGGTCTCCCTCAGGGTTCGGGCGAG
>JAOUIC010000508.1 GCA_029884275.1 Gemmatimonadota bacterium
CGCGGCGGGATCATTCTCTGCCAGCAGACGCTCGCGGCGGCGATGAACAAGTCGGTGTTTCCGGGGGCGCAGGGCGGCCCGCTCGAGCACGTGATTGCGGCCAAGGCGGTGGCCTTCGGCGAGGCGCTGCAGCCGGAGTTCAAGGCATACGCCCGCCGGGTGGTCGAGAGCGCCAAGGCCCTCGCGGCGGCGATGATCGAGCACGGTTTCGCCATCGTCTCGGGGGGCACCGACACCCACCTGATGCTGGTGGACCTCCGGCCCAAGGGGCTCACCGGCAAGGAGGCCGAGGCGCTGCTCGGTCGCGCCCATATCACGGTGAACAAGAACACGATTCCCGACGATCCCCAGTCGCCGTTCGTGACCAGCGGCATCCGCCTCGGCACGCCGGCGATGACGACTCGCGGCATGGGGCCGGCGGAGTTCCGGCGGATCGCGTCCCTCATCGATGAGGTGCTCACCCGCCGCGACGACGCCACGATCGCCCGGGTGAAAGGCGCTGTCGAAGAGCTCACGGGGCGGTTCCCGCTCTACCGGCCGCGGCGCGGCTGATGCCGGTGCGACAGATTCACCGGCTCGCCGGAGCGGGAAGCCCCACATGCATGATCTGAGGCTCTCCCTCGACCTGCTGGCGCGGCTCAGGGCCGAGGAGCCGCGCTACGACGGGCGTGCCTACCTTTTCATGCTGGCGGCCATCGAATACCTCCAGAGCCGGCTGGATGCGCGGCGTCATGTCAGCGGTGCGGAACTGGCGTGGGCCTGCCGCGATTTCGCGGTGCAGCAGTTCGGCCTCCTCGCACCACAGGTTCTCGGGTTCTGGGGCATCGAGCGGACCGATGACTACGGCCGCATCGTCTTTGTGCTGGTGAAATCGGGCCTGCTGTCGGCGCTGCCCTCCGACCGGGAGGAGGACTTCGCCGGCGTCTACGAGTTCACTGACGCTTTCGGCGGGCCGTACGCCTGGGAGGGTGTGATCGGGCTGTCGGCGAAAACGCCGCTGGAGGACTGACCGCCTCCCGACGCCATGTTCGCCCTACCGGTGGTTTCCCCACAACAATCCGCGGAATGGGATCGCCGCGCCGAGTCGGCGGGCACCGCGCTGGCCACCCTCATGGACGCTGCCGGTCGTGCCGTGGCGGAGGTGCTGGCCCGACGGCACCCCGAGCGTCTGGCCGGCGGCGTGGTGATCGCGGCCGGTGCGGGGAACAACGGTGGAGATGGATGGGTCGCCGCCCGCGTCCTCCATCGGCTGGGAGTCCCCGTCTTCGTAACGCCGGCGGCCGGGGACCTGTCGCCGCTCAATCGCCAGGTGCGCGGGACGGCCGAAGCCGAAGGCGTCCGCCTGGTGGAACCCGACGGACCCTGGCCGGCCGCCGCCCTGTGCGTCGATGCGCTTCTCGGGACGGGGGCGAAGGGAGTGCTGCGTCCACCATTGCGGGCCCTCGTGGACCGGATCAACGACCTCGCGATCCCGGTGCTCGCGGTGGACGGTCCGACCGGCATCGATCTCGAGACTGGGGTCTCCTCGGGCGTGAGCGTCACCGCCCAAACGACCGTGACATTTGGCGGCCTCAGGCGGGGACACCTCCTGGCCCGGGAAGACTGTGGCGATGTCATCGTCGTGGATATCGGGCACCCGGCTCCGGATCCGGCCTGGCCCATCTTCCTCACTGACCTCGAGGCTGCCCGGGCTCAGGGCCGGCTCGGCGCCCGGGATCACAAGGGCATCCGGGGCCGCGTGGTCGTGGTGGGCGGCGATGCCGGGATGACCGGGGCGTTGCGGTTGGCGTGTCGTGCCGCCTTCGGCGCCGGCGCCGGACTGGTCCACGCGGTCGCGCCCGCCGATACCATCCGCGCTATCACGGCGGCTGAGCCGGATCTGCAGACCCTGGCGCACCCCCTTTCGGGAGTGCCCGGGCAGACCCTGCTGGACCGGATCCAGGACGCCGACGTCCTGGTCATCGGCCCCGGTCTCGGGAAGGGCGATGGGCGCGCCGAATTCGTGCTGGAGCTCGCACAGCGCGCCCCTGCCGTCGTGCTCGACGCGGACGCGCTCAACGCCCTCACCGGCCGCGTCTCTGCGCTCTGTTCGGCGGCCCGCGATCGCGCGATCGTCCTGACGCCGCACCCGGGGGAGTTCAGGCGCCTCTTCCCCGAACTGGCGGCCACCGCGGAGTTCGATCCCTGGTCGGCCGCGGCCGCCGCTGCCGGGGATTCCGGGTGCACCGTGGTGCTGAAAGGCTCGCCCACGGTCGTGGCCGGCGCGCA
>JAOUIC010000047.1 GCA_029884275.1 Gemmatimonadota bacterium
CAGCCGCATTACGCCTGCACGACCGGCAGCTCGGATGCGAGCCCACCACGCCGGTAGCCTCGCGGATCGAGCGTGGCCCTCGCAAACCCCGCCTGCAGGATGAGCGGCTCGATGTCGGCCCATCGCGACTCGAGCCAGCCGACCCACTCCCGATCCGCCTCCACGGAGGCGGCTTGGCCGCGGTGGCGAACCCGGAGGTTGCCGCCGATCCCCAGTGACCGGAGCAGCTCCTCCGCCCGCTCCACCTGGCGCAGGCGCTCCGCGGTCACCGGCAGCCCCTGGCTGAGCCGGCTGGCGAGACAGGGCGCCGCCGGCGCGTCCCAGACCGGGAGTCCCAGCGCCCGGGCCATCTCGCGGACCTCGCGCTTGGCGAATCCGAGTTCGGCCAGCGGTGACCTGATGCCGGCAGCCGCGCCGGCCGCGAGACCAGGCCGATGCTCGCCAAGGTCGTCGGCGTTGGTGCCATCGATGATGGTGTCAAACCCGCGGGCCCGGGCGACGGCACTGAGCTGAGCCCAGAGCTCCCGCTTGCAGTGGAAGCAGCGATCGCCCTGGTTCGAGCGGTAGGCCGGATCATCCAGTTCGCCGGTGCTGACTTCGAGGATTGGAACCTGGTTCGCGCCGGCCAGCGTCACCGCCTGCTCATACTGGACCGCGGGGTACGAGGCGCTCCGGCCGATCACCGCGAGGAAGCGCTCGGGCCCGAGTGCGCGGGCGCCGCACACTGCGAGCACCGCGGAGTCCACCCCGCCGGAATAGCCCAGCAACGTCCGGGCCATGGGCTGCAGGTGGGCCTCGAGGCGCGCGACGGCGGTCATGCCGGTAACGTAACAGGGTAGCGCATCCTCAGGCGATCCTCGGCACCCGGGAGCGGGCGGTCTTCCACTCGCATGCCCGCGACGCGAGAATTGGGCATGCGTCGCGAGACACGCCTCCCCATTACGCCCGCTCTGAGCCTGCCCTGGTCCGAGATCGAATTCCACGCGACCCGGAGCGGCGGGCCCGGGGGACAGCACGTCAACACCTCCTCCACCAGGGTGGAGTTGTGGTGGAACCCGACGCGGAGCGGCAGTCTTACCGCCGCAGAGCGCGCCAGGCTGGTCGACAAGTTCGGTCACCGGCTCTCGGAGGACGGGTGGCTCCGGATCGTCGCCTCCGCGACGCGGAGCCAGCACCGGAACCGTGAGATCGCGATCGAACGGTTCCAGTCCGTGGTGGCTCATGCCCTCGCAGTGCCGAAGGCCCGGAAGGCCACCCGGCCGACCGCGGCCGCGCGCGCGCGCCGACTCGAGACCAAGCGGCAACGAGGGCGGCTCAAACAAGAGCGCCGGCGCCGCCCGGACGAGGACTGACTCCGTGCCTACCCTGCGGGTCGATCCCCTCACACCGGATCCGTCGGTCATCGCGCGGGCCGCGGCGCTCCTGCGGAATGGCGAGGTGGTCGCCTTCCCCACCGAGACCGTGTACGGGCTGGGAGCAGATGCCACCAACCCCGAGGCGGTCCGGCGGATCTTCGAGGCGAAAGGGCGGCCGGCCTACAACCCGCTCATCGTTCATGTGGCGGACGTCGCGGCGGCGCGCCGGCTCGCCGCGCCCTGGCCGGAAGCGGCGGACGCGCTGGCCGACCGGTGGTGGCCCGGACCGCTCACCCTCGTCGTCAGGAAGTCCCCCGCGATACCCGACATCGTGACCGCGGGGCTGCCCACGGTGGCCCTGCGCGTTCCATCCCATCCTGTGGCGCAAGCCATCCTCAGGGCCGCCGGCGTGCCGCTGGCCGCGCCCAGCGCCAATCTTTCCGGCCAGACCTCGGCAAGTCAGGCCCGGCATGTGGAGAAGAGCCTCGGGGACCGCGTCCCGCTGATCATTGACGGCGGCCCGACCGAAGTCGGAATCGAATCGGCCGTCGTGGACCTCTCCAACCCCACCCCGCGACTGCTCCGCCCCGGCTCCATCTCACGGGACGACCTGGCGCGTCTGCTCGGCCAGCTGGAGGTTCCTTCGGGCGCTGCTGCGCCCGGCGCGGCCTTGCCATCCCCCGGGATGCTCGACCGCCACTACGCCCCCGCGGCGGAACTGGTGTTGTACAGCGGGTCACAGGACCCGGTGATCCACGCGCGTCTGGCTGCGGCGCGGGCGGAAGGAGCCCGGGTCGGTGCCTTGGTGCACCACACCCTGCCGGGCGCCTGCGAGACGATCGTCGCCCTTCCGCCGGAGCCTGCAGGGTACGCCCGGGGACTCTACCAGGCGCTGCATGAACTGGACGAACGTGGCTGCCGGCTGATCCTCGTCGAAGCACCGCCGGCCACTCCTGCCTGGGCGGCGGTCCGCGATCGGCTGGTCCGGGCCAGCAGCTGAGCCACCGGCCAGGGTCATTCGGACGCCACCGTCGGATCCGGCATTCCCGAGCGATCGAGGGTCCGGTACTGGATCGCTTCCGCGAGGTGCACCGTCTCCACCTCCTCGGCGCCGGCCAGGTCGGCGATCGTCCTCGCCACCTTGAGGATCCGGGTGTACGCCCGGGCCGACAGGTGCAGGCGCGCCAGCGCCGAGCGGATCAGGGCCTCCCCTTCCGGCCCCGGACGACAGAACCGGCGGACCTCGCGCGATCCCATGTGGGCGTTGGCATGGACCCCGGACAGACCCGAGAATCGTTGGTGCTGTCGCTGCCGGGCCTCGATGACGCGCTGGCGGATCGCGGCGCTCCCTTCCTCCCCCTCCACCATCAGGAGTTCGCCGGGTGGCGCCGCCGGCACGCGCAGCTGGATGTCGATCCGGTCCAGCAGGGGACCGGAGACGCGCGCCAGGTACCGCCGCAGCTGGAAGCCATCGCAGCGGCAGGGGCGGGCCGAATCACCGGCGTAGCCGCAGGGACAGGGATTCATGGCAGCGACCAGCATGAACCTCGCAGGGAAGGTCAGGCTCATCGCGGCGCGACTCAGCGTGACCGAGGCGTCCTCCAGCGGCTGCCGGAGCACCTCGAGGACGTGGCGGCGGAATTCCGGGAGCTCGTCGAGGAACAGCACGCCACCGTGCGCCAGACTGACCTCGCCCGGCCGAGGAGTCGAGCCGCCACCGATCAGCCCCGCGTCACTCACGGTGTGATGCGGCGCGCGAAACGGGCGGGAGGTGACCAGAGCGCCCGCGGGCGGGAGCAGGCCCGCGACGCTATGCACGCGAGTGGTGTCCAGCGCCTCCTCGAGACTCAGTTCGGGCAGGATTCCGGGGAGCCGGCGAGCCAGCATCGTCTTGCCCGCGCCGGGTGGACCGATGAGGAGGACGTTGTGCCCCCCTGCCGCGGCCACCTCCATGGCACGCCGGGCCATCGGCTGTCCTCGGACGTCGGCGAAGTCCACCCCATCCGCGACGCGGTCCCGCAGCAGCGCCACCGGATCGGCGCGCACTATGGGCAGCGGCGATTCCCCGGTCAGGTGCCGCACGACCTCGCGAAGACTCCGGGCCCCGACAACAACAAGACCCTGGACTACGGCGGCTTCGGGGGCGTTCTCCATCGGCAGGGCGAGACCGGCGAACCCCGCCCGGCTCGCCGCCAGCGCGAGGCAGAGCGCGCCGCGAACCGGCCTGAGTTCGCCGTCGAGTCCCAGCTCTCCCACCAGCATCGTGGTGTCGAGGGGGGCGCCCGGCACCTGCCCGCTGGCGGCGAGGATCGCGATGGCAATCGGGAGGTCGAACCCGGAGCCCTCCTTCTTGATGTCCGCCGGGGCGAGGTTCACGGTGATGCGCTTGAGCGGCGCGTCGAATCCCGCGTTGACGATCGCCGCGTGAACCCGCTCGCGCCCTTCCCGCACCGCGCCCTGCGGAAGGCCCACCGTGGCGAAACCCGGCAGTCCATTGCTCAGGTCCGCCTCGACCGACACGAGGCAGGCATCGATTCCGATCAGCGCCGCGGATCGGGCGCACGCGAGCATGGAGCTGTCCTGTGGGAGTCAGGCCAGCATAGGGTGTGGAGAGGGACACGCACGAACCGGATGAACGCGGCGCGGGGCCGGGAGACGCGGGCTGGCGCCTATTTCAGTGGGGCAGCTGCCCGGCGAACGACCGGCCTCGGCTTAGCCGGGCCAGCGGATCGTGACGGTCGTGCCCACACCCTGTGTGCTCTGGATCTCGATTTTCGCCCCCCATCCCTCCACCAATCGTCGCACGATGGCCAGCCCGAGCCCGGCACCGCTGGTGTTGGTGGAGAACCGCGGCTCGAACACCCGTTCCAGCATGTCCGGTGGAATGCCCGGTCCATCGTCAGCAAGCTCCACCGCGGCCTCGCGGACGGTAATCACCAGGCGGCGGGCCCCCGCATCCCGTGCGTTCTCGACCAGGTTCCCCAGCACCTCGCGCAGCTCATCCCGGCGCGATGGCAGCGATGTTCCCCCCCCGGCCAGCTCGACGGTGAGGTCGCCTTCGCCAAGCCGGTAGAGCGCGGTGACCTCGCTGGCGAGCGCGGCAACGTCCACCGGTTCCAGGGGCGCGTGCTCATCCCGCGGAGCCGCGAACCGGCTGAACGCCCGGGCGATGGTGTCGAGCCGTTCGATTTCCGCCAGAATCCTGGTGGTGATTTCCTCGAGTGCCCCGGGCAGCGCGGCCGGCCGCTCGCGCTCGACCCGCCTCAGGTGCTGCACGCCGAGCCGGATCGGAGTGAGGGGATTCTTGATCTCGTGGGCCACCTGCTGCGCCATCTCACCCCAGGCGAGGACCCGCGCGGCCCGCGTGACGTCGGTCAGGTCGTCAATGGCCAGCACCACGCCACCCCGCTCGCCGGCCAGCCGGGCGAGCTGCAGCCGAAGCACTCGCCCGCCCCGCTCCACCTCCCGGGAATCGTTGAGGGCATCACCGCGCGCGAATGCCGCCACGGCGTCAGCCACCGGGGCGCTCTCGCCGACGAGTGACGTCTGCAGCGACTCGCCTTCGATGAGGCTGGACCCCAGGACTTCACGGGCACGCGCGTTCGCGAGCAGGATCCGTCCCGCGGGCTCGAGGGCGATGACACCGGTCGCCACCTGGGAGAGCACCGCGGCGGTCCGCTGCCGCGCCCCCTCCAGCGCCGCCTGAGAGGCGCGGATGTCGGCCGCCATCTCCCCGAACGCGGCGAAGACCCGTTCGAACTCCCGCGGCGGCGCCACGGGTGACGGGAGTTCGCGGCCGGCCCCCACGGCGATAGCGGAACGCTCGAGGTCGGCCACCGGCCGGGAAAGCCCGCGCGCCGCCACCGGAGCGCCGACCAGCGCGGCCCCGATGCCGACGACTACCGCGAGCAGCAGCAGGACGGAGAAGTCACGCTGGATCTGTTGTCTGCGCCAGTCCGAGGCCAGCTGAGGGGTGGCCAGGATGCCAATGGCCTGCGGCGATCCGGCCAGGACCACCCGGTAGCCGAGCCGCACCGGCGCGACGTAGGTCGTCGCCTGGCGGGTCAGTTCGAGTTCGTCGCCAAGGCCAAGGCGCTGGAAGCTGCCCGCATCCTGGAGCGGCTCGACCAGCCCGAGTTCAGTCAACAGTGGATGGCTTGCCGCGACCAGGCGGCCGCCCCTGTAGAGAAACAGGTCGGATTCCAGGCGGGCGGCGAGCGCGGCGAGCTCCGCCTCCAGATCGGACTGTGGCTCGCCCAGGAGGCCGCCGGCCGACAGCATCGCATTGTGGAGTACCGCGCTGATCGCCGCGTCCCTGGCGCGCTGATTCTCCAGGTCGGCCCGCGAGAGTCCCCACACGGTGAACCCCACCATGGGCACGATGAAGAACATCGCGAGCGCCACGGTCAACCGAAACCGGAATGAACCGACGGTGCGCCGGAGGCTCGCGCCGTCCCATTCCGCTGACATCAGGTAGGCGAGGCCCACCACGCCGAGCACGACAAGCTGCACGGCGACCACCCCGAGCAGGCCGTAGGCCAGCATCATCCACCTGCCGCGGAGGGGAATGGTGACGTGGACATGCCGCCCGCCGTCGGAGAACGGCACGACGGCATCCACCCGGAGCGCGCCACGCTCCCGTTTCCAGCCCGTCTCGGCCCCCCCGGATTCAGGAACGGCCTGCGGCGGTGACAGCGAGATGCCGTACAGCGGCCTGGCGTCGACCGAGGGCCTGAGGATGCGCGCGAGTCGTGTCGAGAGCATGAGTCGCGTCCGTGGTCCCACCACGACACTCACCACCCGCCCGCCGTCCAGCGCCGCCAGCAGCACGTAATGCTGTCCCGGCACCCTGCCGAGGCGATGGACTACCCGCCCCTTCGCGGGCTCGAATTCCCGGACCAGGGACGCGAGGCCCGGCGTCGGCACGTCCAGCGAGTCGAGTGCGATGTCCGCGGTGCGCGATCCCGCGGAGTCCCACAGCGACAGCCGGACCGGGAAGTCCTGGCCGGCCAGGTCGGACCCCGCCCAGAGAAGGTAGAGGTCGGCCGCCGTGGCCAGTGCCGCTGATTCCTGAGCCCGGTCCGCGAGCCGGTGAAGCAGCGGTTCCGCCAGCGGGTCCTCAACCGTTCCAAGCCTCCGGTAGTCCTGCTCCGCCGCCAGGATTCTCCCGGTCAGGTCGGCCTGCCAGGTGACGACCGCGGCCAGCGCCGCGGCGAGGCCACTCACGAGGGCGGCTCGCGCCACCCGTTCCCGGACGACAGCCGCGATCGCGAGCGGCACAAGCCAGATCGCCGAAGACCACCATGGCCAGCCTCCGTCCGGCGTCCAGCTCTCGAGGCCTAGAACTGCGGCGATCAGACCGGTCACGATGACAGCGGCCGACCCCCACGCGGCCGACCGGATCGCTCCCGCGCCGGCCAGGATCGCGCCGATCACCGCCAGGGCTGCAAGCGGAAACGCGATCGCCGCATACCAGGTCAGCCACAACCCGAGTTCGACCCCGAGGGGCGGCGGGTGAATCCCGTGCCCCAGCGCCGGGGCGGCGAACGGGACTGCGAGGAGGAGCACCGCCCCGGCCAGCCGGAACGTCGCGCTTCCGCTACCCGGGCGGTGTACCAGCCACCCCGCTCCGATCAGGAGCGCGAGCCCGGTGGCGACGAGGTGCCCCGCCGAAGTCCCAAACGGCCGGATGGCCGGGAGCACGAACGTGGCTGGGGAAAAGAGGCGATCCGAGACCACCAGGGTCCCGAGTGGCGACCAGAGCCAGACGCAGGCCGCACCGACCAGGAGCAGCGCCCGGCCGCGGGGGTCGCGCTCCCCCGCAAGGCCGGCAACCATTACGAGAAGCAGCACCAGGGAGAACGCGCGCTGGTAGTGCCCCTCCGTCTGACTCACGGCAGTGCTGGAGTCGGGAGGCACCGGCTCGACGCTGAACAGCAGCCGATCCCCGCCTGCCGCGGGCAGGACGTAGTCGAACAGCTCCCCGGTGCCGGCCGTGTCACCCGGCGGACGGATCCGGAGCTCCACCCCGGTCTCGGCGCCGAGCCGGGCGAGAAGGCTGCGGTGTGGACGCGGGACGGAGGGGTCCACCCACAGCAGGCCGGTGGCCAGGATCATGCGGCCGGAGGGAAGCTCGCGGCGCACCTCGAAGTCTGCATGGTACCGCTCGAACTGAACCGCCAGGTCGTCACCGTCCCGGAGCGGATCCACCCGGGTCCGGCCAGCCCAGGCGACCGGCGCACCGGATTCATCGAAGACCACCACCGCCATCTCCGCGGTCTCTGTGGGGAGCAACTCCTCCAATTCTCCGAAGAGCTGGCTGCCGGGGAGGTCTCCCACCCGCTCCGCCTCCGCCGCCAGCCGTTCGGTATGTGACAGGAGGCCATGGAGCGCCTCGGCGAGGCGGTCGAAGGCGCGTTCGGTTCGAACCAGTTGCTCGCCCGGCCACCCGCTCTGGAGAACGGAGAGCCGGTAGGTGCCAGCCAGGGCGGCCCCGGCGAGGATAAGCAAGAGGCACGCGACGATGCGAAAGGTCCGTCTCGTGGCCGACCACCAGCCAAGAGTCAGCGCGAGGATGAGCAGGGTGACGGTTGCAGGATACTGCGGGGCGGTGAGCCAGCGGGCCCCAGCCAGGAGGGCGGCTGCGGTGATCACGGTCGCGAGACGGATTCTGGGCAGCTGCATCACCGTGGAACATAGCGGCTATATTGGGTGCTGCCATGAACCGACGGCCTCTCCTCCTGTCTCGGGCCTTGTGCCTTCTGTGGCTGCTGCGAGCGCCGCTCGCCCTCGACGCGCAGGTTTACGACCAGGGAGTGATGACGATCCGGATCGGCGGTGCCGAAGCCGGCCTCGAGAAATTCAGCGTCGTTCCCACCACCGATGGGGTGAGAATCGTCAGCGACGTTACCTTCACCGCGGCCCGGCCTCCCCTGACTTTCGCGCTCTCACTCGAGCGCTTCTCGCCCGCCGACTTCGCGTTCCAGTTCCGCCGCAGCGCCGCGCCGTCCGCCCAGTATTTCGCCATCCTCGGAAAGGGACGCCTGACGCTGCGCCGCATCGAAGTCGGCGCCGAACAGGCGAGCGAGAGCCGCGGAACGCCGGATCTCGTCCCTTTGGCCGACAGCGTCGTGGCGTCGCTCCTCCAGCTGGTCCCGATGCCGGGGGAGGCGGAACGGACCGTGACAGGGATCTTCCCGCAGGGAGGTCGACGCGCCCGGATCGTCGCCGTCCGGTCCACCGGGGCGGATGGCTCGGCCCGGATTGCGCTCACCGGCGGCCTCGAGGGGGTGCTGGAACTCGCCCCGGACGGGACCCTCCTCAGAGTCACCCTCCCGGCCCTCCAATTGGAGGCCGAGCGACAGCAGCCATGACCCGCCGTCCCAGTCTGAAACTTGTTCGTGCAGCCCCCCGTATTCGCCCCTGCCACCGCGAAAACCCCTGACTCAGGATGGA
>JAOUIC010000509.1 GCA_029884275.1 Gemmatimonadota bacterium
CAACACCGAGCCCCCCAGGGATCCCTTGGGCTGGACCGCCAAGGGTCGGGCCGACTGGGCCACCGACGTCGATCGCACCGCCGAGCGGATCATCGGCCGGATCATCGCGGAGGCGACCCCTGACGCGACCATCATCGGCGAGGAACTGACGCCGGAGATCACCACCAGCGGGCTGGTCTGGGTGGTCGACCCGCTCGATGGCACCACCAATTTCCTCCACGGGTTTCCGGCATATGCCGTCTCCATCGCGGCCGCGGTGGACGGGGTGCTCGAAGCCGGGGTGGTGCTCCATGTGCCGCTCGATCGCCTGAGCCACGCGACCCGAGGCGGGGGGGCATGGGAGGGCGAGACTCGAATCCGGGTCTCGCCGATCACCGACCCCGAGCACGCCCTGATAGGGACCGGGTTCCCGTTCCGCGACTTCTCCGCCCTCGGGACCTATCTCGACCAGCTCGGCCGCATTGCGGCGACCGCGACCGGCGTCCGGCGTCCCGGATCGGCGGCAATTGATCTCGCCGACGTGGCGGCGGGACGTTTCGATGGCTTCTGGGAGCAGCGGCTGTCGGCCTGGGACATCGCGGCGGGGTGCCTGCTGGTGCGCGAGGCCGGTGGCCATGTCACCGACCCCAGCGGGCGGGAGCTCGGCATCGAGCACGGCCCGGTCGTGGCCGGGAACCAGGCAATCCACCCCTGGCTGCTCCGGATCCTGGCGGACCCCGGACCCCGGGGGTCGCCCGGGGGGGACGTGCGCGGATAGCCGGTAGCGGGCTGGCTAGGGCGTAGAGAAGGATTCCAGCTCGGTCCTGGTGCCGTTGCCCCGCTTGCCTATCTCCAGCACGAGACCAATCGAGGAGCAGTAGTACTTGTGCTCCCGCCCCGATGACAGTGCATTCCAGTCCTCGGTCTTGATGCAACCGTTGTACGAACCGTTTGGCACGGTGACCGGCTCATTGACCGAAAGAACCTTGGCCCAGTCCTCTGCCTCACCCCGATAGAACTCCTGCCGGTAGGCCTCGCCCACATGGGCCGACGGATCCGCCCACATGATGATCCCGGGCAGCGCGCCATCCACCCCCCATTCCCATGACCCCGCGGTCGATACCACCACGCCGTTCTCGTACTCCTTCGAGTCTTCGCCGAGATACCAGACGTTGCCGTCGGTATCCTGGGCGTACCAGTCGAAGGTCTCTTCGATCAGGCTGCCATCGAGTGACACCTGGTCCAGGACAACGGTGGCAGTCACCCCATTCACATCGCGCGTGGTCGAGAGTACCTCGACCCTGGTGGACTCGGCGCCTTCGGGTGTGATCGCCTTGAAGGTCGCCACTGATCCCGGCGCAAGCACGAACCACTGGTTAGTCACCGAGGGCGCCCAGGCAGCGGGGATGTCGGGATCATACTTCGGGGAGGACGGGTCACTGTTGCAGGCGGCCACGAGGGCCCAGACGACGACGAAGGTGGTGGCGGGGAGCGATGAGCGCATGGAACCCTCCTTGCGCGAACCGGCCGATGGGAGATGGTCACGACACGGCGGTCGCGCTGGCGGGGGCGGCGCGCGCGTTGAGTGACCGGGAACAGGTGCCGGGCAGAAAGGAGGCCGTCGGCCAGATGGAGCGACCTCGCCTGATATGGACACGCAAGGTAATCAGTTTGTGACACGGACTCGGGAAGGTGAGCGCCGGCCGCGGCCGCCGACGGGAGTCCGCTGGCCGTCGTTCGGGACCTGGAGTCGCTACTGCGTGAGGATTCTGGGGCCTGCAGCGGTGATGTGGACGGTGTGCTCGAAATGCGCCGAGAGGCTTCCGTCGGCTGTGACCACAGTCCACTTGTCGGGCAGGGTCCGGGTGGCGTAATGGCCGGCGGTGATCATCGGTTCGATGGCGATGGTCATCCCTTCCAAGAGGCGGGCTCCGCGCTTCGGTTGCCCATGGTTGGGCACCTGGGGCTCCTCGTGGAACTGGGTGCCGATCCCGTGGCCCACCAGCTCGCGCACCACGCCGAAGCCCGCCGCCTCGGCTAGCGTCTGGACCTCATGCCCAATGTCGCCGACGTGGTTCCCGACCCGGGCCTGGTCGATGCCGGCGGCGAGGCACGCCTGGGTGACATCCAGCAGTCGCTGCGCTTCGGGGGAGATGTCCCCCACCGGGATGGTGGTGGCGGAGTCGGCGTGAAGCCCGTTGAACAGCACCCCGACGTCGACGCTGACGATGTTGCCCTCCCGAAGCACCCGGCGGGGGCTCGGGATGCCGTGCACG
>JAOUIC010000510.1 GCA_029884275.1 Gemmatimonadota bacterium
GGCGACGGGCCTCGCCTCCAACGCCTGGGCGGACGGCTTCAAGTCCTACCACGTGTGCGGTGGCTACACCTTCGCCACCTGCGCCGCGGTGCAGATCTCGGTGGTGGGCCAGAACGTCACCGTCCGGGTCTGGAACCTCAGCGGCAACTCGGCGGCGACCTACGGGACCACCACCTATGCCGGCACCGTCTTCACCGGCATCGGGTTCTACAACGTCCCGGCGGGCGCGGGCCTCGCGAGCCAGTTCAGCGTCTCAGGGCCGGCGTACAACAACACCACCCCGGGTGGCTGGGGCATCGCCAACCAGCAGCTGGGCGGGTTCACCTTCTACCGCACCAACACGCCAGGCGGTAACGCGACCAACGGCATCACCAGCGGCTGCGCCTCCTCCGGGCAGCTCCCTTCGGTGCGCATGTACACCAACAACTGCACCCCGAACCTGGGTTCCAACTGGGTGACCTTCACGTTCAAGATCAGCGGCACCTGGGATCCGGCCACCTCTGACCTCGCCCTCCGCGGGATCAACGGCCCCAACGGCGCCCGGACCGAGTGCCTCACCGGCGCGACCGGAACGCTCGCCGCCAACTGCACCACCGTCACCCCCGAGCCCGTGACCATGTCACTGCTCGCGACCGGCCTGGCCGGCATGGGCGGCGCCGGGTTCCTCCGCCGGCGGAAGCAGAAGCAGCAGAACGTCTGATCCTGAACATCCCCTGGTTGATGGTGCGAAGCCCCGGGTTCTCCCGGGGCTTCGTCTTTTCCGGCTGGTCCCGGCCCACCTCATGCACAGTATCTTTCACCCGTGACTACCCCAGCTCCCCGGCTCCAGATCGAGCCGCTCGACGGCGGACCCCGACGGCTCCACCTCTTCTCGGTTGACGTCGAGGACTACTTCCAGGTCGTCGCCTTCGAGGGCGTGGTACGGCGGGAGGACTGGGATACCTACCCCAGCCGGGTGGAGTCGAACACCGACCGCCTGCTCGACCTCCTCGCCGCCCACAGCGTCCGGGGCACCTTCTTCACCCTCGGCTGGGTCGCCAGGAAACATCCCGGACTGATCCGGCGCATCGTCGATCAGGGGCACGAGGTCGCCTCCCACGGCGACTGGCACCGGCGGGTAACCCGGATGTCGCCGCAGGAGGCCCTGGAGGAGCTTCGGAACTCGAAAGCCGCCCTGGAGGATGCCAGCGGGCAGCCCTGCTTCGGCTTCCGGGCCCCGAGCTTCTCGATCGTCCCGGGAACCGAATGGGCGTTCGATGTCCTGCTCGAGGCGGGATATCGCTACGACTCGAGCCTCTTCCCGATCCGCCGCCCCGACTACGGCTACCCCGGTGTCCCGCCCGCGCCGTTCTGGATTCACCGCCCCGCCGGCTCCCTGCTCGAACTGCCGCTCGCGACGTTCGGTGTGGCCGGCATGAGGCTCCCCGCGGCAGGGGGTGGCTACCTGCGGCAGTTCCCCGACGCGTTCGTTCACCGCGCCTTCCGGGAGGCGGAGCGGGAGAATCGACCAGGCATGTTCTACGTCCACCCCTGGGAGGTCGATCCGGGCCAGCCGCGCATCCCCTGCAGCCCGCTCACCGGCATCCGTCACTACCGCAACATCCACCTCATGCTGCCGCGGATGGAGCGGCTGCTGGCGGAGTTCCGCTTCTCCAGCGTGGCCGTGGAATTCGCCCGCGAGCTGGGCCAGCCGGTCCGCGGAGCCGCGGCGTGAGCCTCAGGGTCGAGCCGTTCTCCGGAGAAGCCGGAGAATGGGATGCCCTGGTGGAGCGGGAGGAGGGAACCCACTTCCATCGGTTCGGCTGGAAAGGGGTCTTCGAGCGGGCGCTGGGCCACCAGTGCCTCTACCTCGCCGCACGGAGCGAGCACGGCGGCCTCGCCGGAGTCCTCCCCCTGGTGCGGGTGCGGAGTCTGGTCTTCGGCCACTACCTGGTCTCGGTCCCCTTCGTGAACTACGGCGGTCCGCTCGGCAGCGACGAGGCGGTGCGGCTTCTCTCCTCCTGGGCCGCTGACCGCGCCCGAAGGGACGGCGTCAAGCTGCTCGAGCTCAGGAGCCGGGGACCTCTGCCGATCGACCTCCCGGTCTCGCACCGCAAGATCACCGTGGTGCTGGATCTTCCCACCGGCGGGCCCGACGCGCTCATGAAGCAGTTCGAGGCCAAGCTCCGGAGCCAGGTGCGGCGTCCGGCCAAGGAGGGGATCGAGGTCCGCTTCGGCGCCGACCAGGTCGAGCCGTTCTTCCAGGTCTTCTCC
>JAOUIC010000511.1 GCA_029884275.1 Gemmatimonadota bacterium
CTGCCACATGACGGTCACCTGATTGTTGCCTGGAATCAGGAAGAACGCCGGCGGAATCGGGGCGAACGGCAGGAGGAAGCCGGCATCGAACACCGCCTGGGCGGTGTAGGACTTGCCGAGCAGCGACTTCGGTACCACGGTCCATTCCGGCCCCAGGGTGCCTTCCTGCTCGTACACGCCGCTTCCGTCGAGGTCCGTGGCGCTGATGTAGCCGGAGAGGCTGTCCACCAGGTTCACGCCACCCGCCATGAGGGCCGGGTTGCCAAGGATGGTCGGGTTGCCTGGCTTGACGTTGCCGCCGCCGCAGACCGCGCCCCCTTCGGGGCACCCTGGCACGGAAACCGGCGCCGCGAAGATGTACGCGACGACGATGGAACCCTGTCCGCCCGGCGGGAGTGAGAAGCCGGTGGAGGACTGGTAGAAGCGCATGTCGGCCGGCTGGGTGTTGTTGATCCAGCAGATCCGGCTGACGGCCGGGTTACCGGTGTTGCACGGCTGGTCGCCGGCCGGCACCGAGATGTTGCCCGAGAGGTAGCGCCACAGCTGGATCGTGTTCTGCGGGTCGTTGAAGGCGCCCGGGAACGGCGATCCGTTGATGGTGTTGGAATAGAGCTGAATGGCACCGGGGCCCTGCGGGGACTTCAGGTACTTGATGCCCGCGAAGCCGGCGCCCGCGAAGAACGGGTCGGTGAAGGTGGTGCCGCCTGGATCGAAGGTCCAGGAGACCTCACCCGCGAAGCTCTGCACGTAGGTGTAGCCCAGCGCGAACGGCAGGTTCACGCTGGCGTAGTTGGTGCCCGCCGAGGCGACGTCCATGTCGGTGCCGAACGCGGCGTACAGGTCGTCGATCGTGTAGCCGCCGGTGGGCAGCGTCACGCCGAAGGTGGCGTTGTTCTTCGCCTGGAACTCCTGCGCCTTCTGGAGCAGGATGTTCTGCATTTCCGGCCGGACGTTGACGTAGTCGCCCGGGTTGGTCGTGGTGACGTTATAGAAAGTGTAGATGAAGTAGATGATGTCTTCATTGCCCGCCGGGAAGTTCCAGCCCATGCCGCGGGTTTCCACGACGACGCCAAGCGGGTGGGAGCGGCCGGCGTTCAGTGCCGGGTCGCCGTCCCACGACATCCACCAGACGTCGCCCTGCGACGCCTGCACCTTGCGGGAGGCGGCGCTGCCAGTCAGCAACGGGTTGAAGATGTTGGCCGACTCGTCGCCAAACGGCACGAAGGCCGCGTCCCGGAAGTCGCCGTTCCCCTGGCAGGCGCCGGTCGGGTCCGGATTACAGATGTCGTTGTAATCGGTGGTGCTCGCCATGTTGTAGATCGGCTCCACCTGTGTGCCGTGCTGCGTCGTTCCCTTCGGGTCGAAGAAGAACGCGCCGGTGGTGTCGCCGGCCCAGGGGCCGCCGTCCGCACCCACGACGCCGGCGAGCTGCAAGCCGGTGTTGAAGATGTACTGGTCAGCGGTGCCCTTCGGCCAGTAGCCGCCACCGATGGTGGACGAATTGGTCGAGTCAACGCAGATCTGGCCGTCGGACGACAGACCGCAGTACACACGGTTGATCGTCATGGCGCCCAGCGGCCGGGCGAAGAGCCGGAATCCACTGGCCTTCTTGGCCCCCGGCTCCGGCTTCGCCATGGCAGGCGACGGCAGCGCCGCCGCCAGCGCAAGCGCCAGCAGGCTTGCCAGAATGACGCCCCTCTTACGGAATGGTGAGTGCATTGCATCCTCTCTCAGATGAATACTGTTCGGCGGGATGGGGGAGCGGCGCCGTTCGGCGCGCCGCCCCCTCCTCCGCCGTGGATCAGTCACGTTAGAAATTCAACTCCAAGCCGAGTCGGATCCGTCGCGGCGCGGCGGTGAAGCTCGCCTCGCTGCGGCCTGTGTAGTAGTTCGCCTGCGACGCACGCCGCTGTTCGGCCTGCGTGAAGGTGCCGTCCCCGTTGCCGAAGCGCTCTTCGGCCCGGATCAGGTAAACGCAGTTCGGCGCGGCAGCCTTGCCGTCCTGCGTGACCCAGTTCCCGCACCCGCCCGTGCTGGGCAGGTACATGTCACCGGAGCTGGTGTTGTAGGCCGACGACGCCTTGGCTTCATCCGCGTACCCTGCGGAGTCGCCCGACCAGGTCTCGTTCAGTTCCACCGTGTTCTCGATGCTGTTGTTCTCGGCGAAGACCTGGGTCGTGTTGGTGAAGTTGAACACGTTACGCACGTCGACGTAGCCCGTCAGGTCCACGCCGCCGAACCGGAAGCC
>JAOUIC010000512.1 GCA_029884275.1 Gemmatimonadota bacterium
GCTCGCGGTCGGCGGTGGTCATGACCGGGTGGCCAGCCACCCGCTGCTGCAGCCGCTCGTAGCGATGGGCGTTCCTGAGCGCGCGCGCGGTGAGGTTGGCGACGGCCTCGCAGAACCGCACGTCACCTTCGGAGAAGGGAGTGCCGTCGCGGAACGTGCGCAACATGATCGCGCCGATCGAGGCGCGACGCCAGTTGATGGGCACCACCGTGAGGCTGCCCACCCGGCGGGTTCCCATCGCGGTCTTGAGATGCGCGAAGGCGGCATCCTGCTCGACGTCCGGGATGTGGACGGTCACCCCGTCCCTCATCGAGCGGCGGAGTTCCGGATACCGGTTGAGGTCCACCACGTAGTTCCTGATGCTGGGATCCTCGAAACTCGCCACCAGGCGGGCGGTGGCGCCGTTCCGCTCCGCCAGGAAGATCGAGGCCCGGTCCAGCCCGAACGCCTCCCCCAGGCGGCGGGCGATCGCCTGCATGATGTCCACGAAGTGCAGCGAGCCCGAGATTTCCTGCTGGATCTCGACGATCGCCACCAGGTGGCGGCGTTCGTGTTCCAGTTCCAGGACCCTGGCCTGCAGCCGTTCGATCTCTTCCGTCACGGATAGGGTGGTCATGCGCGCCTCGGCAGGGGATGCAGAATTGTCGCGGCGTGGCGGAGGGGGGTCAAGCGGGGTAGCTTCCGCCTCGGCACCCGGAGGAACCCATGACAGACGAAATGGAGCTGGACGAGGATCTCGACGAGATCGAGCAAACGCTCGATGACGAGGAGGACGGCTGGGATGCCGGCCCCTTCGTGGCGGGACTGGTGGTCGGCGCGGCCGTGGGCGCGGGGCTCGCGCTCCTGTTCGCCCCGGCCCCGGGGCGCACCACCCGCCGCCGCATCCGGCGCCGCATCGCGGAGTTCGAGCGCGAGGCCGGCGACCGGCTCGAGGAGGCCGCAACGGTGGTCCGGAGGGAGTTCAAGGACCGGAAGGAAGCGCTCCGCGACCGGATCGAGCGCGGGATGGAGCGGGTCGAAGAAATGGGCGGGTGACCGGGGCTACTTCCCCTTGTCCTTCTTGCCCTCGATCCGACCAAGGAGGGCGGCGGCGTCGAGCTTGTACTGCGGGTCCATGACGTCGTAGAGCGGCAGGTCCGGGATGACTGCGAGGTGGCCCCGCGCCTCGCCGTATCGCTTCATGTCGACCAGGATCTCCGCCAGCGACAACCGGTGATAGATGTTGGCGGGCGAGAGCGCTACGGCCCGGTCCATGTAGACCACCGCACTGTCCCAGCTCGCGGCGTTGAAGATCTTGCCGCCGAGAAAGTTCTTCGCGAAGAACCGCTCGATGCTCGACAGCCGCATGATCTCGGCGTTCCACCGGCCCATGATGTGGGTGGCCTTGTCGTGATTCGGCTCGATGGCCAGCGCGCGCAGGGCGAACTCGCGGATCTCGCCGGCTCGCCGCACCCGCTCCTTCTTGCTCTTCGTGAGGGACGTCCGCCCGATCGAGGCCGAGAACACGTAGTAGCCGTTGGCGCTGTCGGGAGCGACCGAGACGGCGATCCGCGCCTCCCGTTCCGCCAGCGCATAGAGCGAGTCCCGGGCCGGGCTCTTTACCGAGTCCGGGGTCTGCTTGCCGATGTCCAGCATCACCTCGGCCAGTCGCCAGCGGGCCTCGAACTCGGTCGAGTCGATGGCGAGCGCGCGTTCGTAGTGGGTCCGGGCCAGTTCCACGTTCCGCGCGAGATAGGCCTCGACGCCGAGCTGGAGCTCCGCACGAGCGCCGGGGTCGGGGCCGGAGTGCTGAGCCTCGACCGTGCCAGCTCCCAGGAGCGGGCCAATTGCCGCCGCCAGCAGCACCAGGTGATTTCGCATGCCAGACTCCCCGCCGGCCCCGGCCGGCTCTCCCGTGTGGACGCTTAGCGCCTGAATGCTGATTCAGACCCTCATCGAACGCAAGCGCGACGGCGGCGCGCTGGAACCGGTCGAGTGGCACGGCCTCCTGGACCGCTACCTGCGAGGCGACGTGCCCGACTATCAGATGTCCGCCCTCCTCATGGCCGTCATCTGGCGCGGCCTCGACGAGGACGAGCTCATCGCGCTCACCGACGCCATGCTGGCGTCCGGCGCGCGCCTCAAGTGGGGAAGCGCCGACATCGCTCGGGTGGACAAGCACTCCACCGGCGGCGTGGGGGACAAGGTGTCCCTCGTGCTGGCCCCCCTGGTCGCAAGTTGTGGCGTCGCCGTGCCGATGATG
>JAOUIC010000513.1 GCA_029884275.1 Gemmatimonadota bacterium
CAGGGGATGACCGAGAGCAACCTCGATTCGGCCGCCACCAGCTGGGCCGGGGCGAGGGGCGTCATGCAGCTCATGCCCTCGACCTTCGCCCGGATCAGCAGCCGCCATCCCGAATGGGACGCCATCTACCGGGTGGAGTGGAACATCGCGGCCGGGATCTCCCACGACCGCGCCCTCTGGCGGCTCTGGCGCGACTCGGTGGACGCCGAAGACCACGCCGACTTCATGTTCGCGAGTTATAACGCTGGCGGGGGGACCATCCTGCGCGCCAGGGAGGCGGCCCGCCTTCGCGAGCTGGATCCCAGAGTCTGGTCCAGCGTGGAGGTGGTGGCGGCGGAAGTCCGGCGGTGGCGGCATGAGGAGACGCTGAACTACGTGCGACGGATCGAAGCGAATCTCAGCCGGATGGACGCGCGAGGAACGGTGGTCCGGACGCTGCCCGTCCCGCAGGAACGCCGGTCGCCGGCTAGAACTCCCGCCGCTTCATCTCCTTGAAGAAGTGCTTGGTGTCCTCGTCCTGTGCCGGCGGCTTCTGCCGCAGGGTGTCGTCGTACTGCGCCGCGCGATCCTTGGCCGCCGGCCGCGGAGAACCCGCGTGCTTCTTGATCAGCTTGGCGATCTTCTGTTCGTCTCGTTTCGACATTCGCTCCCTCTAGGGCCTGTCCCGATCCTACAATAATCCCGTCAGCGGGGTCGCGAGCGCCTCCGACCGGGGCTCGGGCTCGCCGTACCGGCCTTCGTGGGCGTGCTGCCGGTTCCATTCCTCGCGCAGACAGAATGGGTCCAGCCCGTGCGGTCGGTCCACCGCCAGCACTCCGTCGAGGTGGTCGATTTCGTGCTGCAGCAGCTCGGCCCGGTCCCCGTCCAGTTCCACCATCTGCCACGCCCCCTTCAGATCCTGGTAGCGCACCTTGATGTGATGGGCCCGCGACACCCGGACGTAGAGATTCGGGAAGGAAAAGCAGTCGTCCCAGACCGTGAAGTCCTCGTTGCCGACATCGACGATCTCCGGGTTGAGCAGGGTCCAGGGCCGGTCCATCTCGATGTGCACGATCCGGACGGGGGCTCCGATCTGGGGGGCCGCGATCCCCCGCCCGTGGCCGAAGCGGGACTGGAAATCCCGCAGCGTTTCCCGCAGATCGTCCACGATCATCCGGACGGCCGTAGATCCTGGCTTGGCGATGGGTTCACAGCGGGTGCGGAGCACCGGGTCGCCCAGCATTCGGATGCGGTGAATGGTCATGGGGCGACTCGGAGAGGGCGGGGATCGATCACGCACACAATGTGTCACGGAACGAGCGTGTCGGCAATATGGGTGGCTTAATGGTTGTTATTGCAACTACTCGCACAAGCTCCACCGTCGCGCTGCCCGGGGTGGACTCCACCGCGTCCCCGTGACGCCCCGCCGGTGACTCGGCCATCGATCGCTGGCCAGTAAGCTGGAATCACACCGTCGGTGTCTCCGTATCCTTATACAGAATAGTCTGTTATGAATTCAGACCATTGCATTGGTGTTAAGTTGACAAATCCCGAACCTGGCCATAGGATTCTGCCTGTGATCACCACCGACGCCGAGAGACTCCACGACCTGTCACTTCCGGCAGCCTACCGCGGTCCCCGCGGTCAGGTCTTGCTCGCGCTCAAGCGAGCGGGTTCACTCACGGCCCGGGAGCTTGCCACCGATCTCGGGCTCTCCGCCAATGCCGTGCGGCATCATCTGAAGGAACTGGAGCATGGCGGGGTGATCGGCTACCGGCGCGAGCAGCGCGGTGTCGGCGCCCCGACCTATGCCTGGCACCTCTCCACGGCCGGGGAAGCGCTGTTTCCGCAGCGGTACAAGGAGCTCATCACCGAGGTGCTGGACCGGGTGGCGGAGCAGAACGGCCGGGCCGCCGTAGTGGCCGCGCTCGGCAACCGGTTCGACGAGCTCTCCCGGCGCCTCGTCGCCGAGCTGGCCGGCGCGTCGCCGTCCCGCCGCATGGAGGTCGTCATGCAGGCCCTCCGCGAAGGCGGGTTCATGGCCGAGTGGCGCGAAGGGGACGAAGGCGTCCGGCTGACCGAGCATCATTGCGCCATCCGGGCCGTCGCCGAGCGCTTTCCGGAGGTCTGTGAGGCGGAGGTGCGGTTCCTGGAGGCGGTGCTCTCGGCGGAGGTCGAGCGCCAGAGCCACATGCTCACCGGGTGCACGTCGTGTGAGTATCGAGTCGAGTTCGCCCAGCTCTCCGTTCCGCGG
>JAOUIC010000515.1 GCA_029884275.1 Gemmatimonadota bacterium
GCCATGGCCATTCACCGAGCTGTTCCTGCTCGACCAGGCCCGCCGGGTTCGCGAGGCGGTGGATATCCCGCTGGCACTATTGGGCGGGGTGAGCTCGCGGGACAATCTCGCGACGGCGATGCGCGAGGGCTTCGAGCTGGTCGCGGTCGCGCGCGCGCTGATCGCCAACCCCACATGGGTTCGCGACCTCGAGGCCGGCACCCTGGAGCGCACCCGGTGCAACCGCTGCAACGTCTGTATCGCCGAGATGGACCGCGGCGGGGTGCGGTGCGTGCTGTAGCGGCGTGCGCGCGCCGACGGAACGGAAGTCATCAACCCGATCTGGCGCCCCCGACTCGCTGGTTCTAGAATCCGGGCGTCCGCAAACGGCGGACAAGAAGCGCACTTCGCTCCCGGTCTCACACTCATCATCGGAGCATCGACCATGCGCCTGCATGGAGCTTTCTTCATCATTCTCGCCGCGACTTCAGGACCGCTCACCGCCCAGGAACAGGCCTTCGAGCCCGACGGACCGCAGATCTTCCAGCTGGTCTGTGCCATGTGCCACACGGTCAATCCGCCGCCCAAGGCGGCTCCCCCCATGTCGCATGTCGCCGGCCACTACCGGCAGCACTACAAGGACGACGAGGCGGCCATCACCGCGATGGTGGAATACCTCAAGAAGCCCGAGGCGGAGCGTTCCGCCCTGCCAGCCATGGCAATCGAGCGGTTCGGGCTGATGCCCGCCCAGTCCCACCTGTCGGACGGCCAGTTGAAGAAGGTCGCCCGCTACGCGCTGTCGCTGGCCGACACCACCCACATGATGGGTGGGCCGCCGATGGGTCACTGACGCAGCCCGCCGTCTACCTGATGGGATGCAAACGGGGGCGGGCCGCCGAGCGACCTGCCCCCGCTGATCTTGCGGCCAGTACGATCAGGAGCCGCTGCCTGCGCCCGCGAATGGGGGTGGCGGGACGACATACTGCGCCGGCACGTCCCCGGTCAGCGTCTGCAGAAACGTCAGGATGGGCGTGATCTGCTCCGGGCTCAGCTCACGACCGAGCTGATGCCGCGCCATCAGCCTTACGCTCTCGTCGAGTGAGGCAACATTGCCGGCGTTGAAGTAGGGTGCCGTCTTCGCGATGTTGCGCAGGCTGGGAACCTTGAACACCATGCTGTCGGCCGGAGCCTGCGTGACCCGGAACCGGCCGGGATCCCTGGCATCCGGCCAGGGCTGGACCACACCAAGCCGCTGGAACATCCGGCCTCCCATGAAGGGCCCGTTGTGGCACCCATGGCAGCCCGTCTCCAGGAAGGCCTTGAGGCCCTGCTTCTCGGCGGTGGTGAGCGCGGTCTGGTCTCCCTGCAGGTACTTGTCCCACCGGGACGGCGTCAGCAGCTGGCGCTCGAACGCCCCAATGGCCCTGCCCACGTTGTCGTAGGTCAGCGGTTTCGGGTCGTCCGGGAAAGCCGCCGTGAAGGCCTCGCGGTAGCCAGGGATCTTCATGAGCCGCGCCAGGACAGCTTCCGGAGACGACATCCCCATTTCGATTGGATTCAGGATCGGCCCCTTGGCCTGCTCCTCCACGTCCGGCGCGCGCCCATCCCAGAACTGCGCGATGTGCCCGGCAGCGTTGTACACCGTGGGAGCGTTCCGCCCGCCCTGTTCGCCGGTCACGCCCGTGCTCACCGGCTCACTCTCGGCGCCGTATGCATCGAGCATGTGGCACGAGTTGCAGGACTGGCTGCCGTTGGAGGAGAGCTGGGTCTCGTAGTAAAGCCGCCAGCCCAGTTCGACCTTGGCCGGAGTGGCGGGGTTGGCCTCCGACGGCACCGAAGCCGGCAGGGGGGCGAAGACGGCGAGTTGTGCCGGATCAATCGTGATTTCCTGTTGCCGTTGGCAGGCCATCGCGAGCGCGGCCAGCAGCGTTACAGCGAGAGAGCGCATGGCAAGACCTCCTTCAGGAACCGCCGATATGTCACAGCGGCAGTGAAGCACCGCTCAAGTTGCCCTGAGAACTGTCCCTGCGGACCCGCGGCCCCATGGCGGCGCGCCGCTCGCTCGCCCGCCACCTCATCACCGGATGCGGTCCGCGCCCTCTGGGAGCGCGGGCCACGGTTCACTGCGGGCCTCAGCGAAACCGCAGCAGTCCGGCGATGCCGTCGAGCGCGGCTGCGGCATCCGGATCGTCCACCACTACGACGTCCACGCCTTCTTCCATGGCGGCTTCGATCGCCTCGTTGACCAGATCG
>JAOUIC010000514.1 GCA_029884275.1 Gemmatimonadota bacterium
TCTCCGCCAGCGCCTCCTGGGCCAGGCTGGCCGCCACGCGAATCGCCGCCACCTCCTCCGGATCCTTGATCGCCCGGAGCGCCTCCACCATGCCCTCCACGGGGAGCCAGGAGTCGGCCCCCAGCTCGTCCAATCGCCCGCGATCCTGTACCGTGGCGACATGAGCCTCGAACCCAACGGCATGGCGAGGCCGTTCCCCCCTCTCGCGCTTCAGCCGCTGCCAGACACTCGACCGGTCGATCTCGACCCGGGCCGCGCGCCCCGCCTCGCGCGCCGCCTGCGTCTCGTAGCGGAAGTCGGTGACCAGCACCAGTTCCGCGGCGCCAACGAGCAGCAGGGCCGAGGAGCCGGTGAAGCCGGTCAGGTAGCGGATGTTGGGCAGCGACTGCACCAGCAGGCCATCGAGGCCGCCGGCGGCCATGCTGGCGCGCAGTCCGGCCTGGCGCGCCTCCCGCCGGTCAGCCCCCACCGAGGCGGGCCGCCAGGGCGCGGAGCCCGAGACGATACCCCATCGGGCCGAATCCGGTGACCACCCCGATCGCGAGGTCCGCCAGCCGCGAGTGGCGCCGTTCGGGCTCCCGCGCGAACAGGTTTGAGAGATGCACCTCGACGAACGGCACCTGCACCGCCAGGAAGGCATCCCGGATGGCCAGGCTCGTGTGGGTGAAGGCGCCGGCGTTGACCAGCGCCCCGTCGGCCGCCGCCGCCAGCGCCTGCACCGCCTCCACGAATTCCCCTTCGTGGTTCGTCTGGTACCAGGTGAGCGACACGCCAAGTTCATCGGCCTCGGCGCGAACCATGGTCTCGAGCTGGTCGAGCGTGGTGCGGCCGTACACCTCCGGCTCGCGTGAGCCCAGCAGATTCAGGTTGGGGCCGTTGAGGACGGTGATCCGCATCAACGCTTGAGGCCCTTGAGCCAGTTCTGGAACTGGTCAAGATCCTCGTCCGATGGCCTGCCCGACTCCGCGGAGGGACGGGAGCTCTCCGGCGCCGGCTTCCCGAAGAACTGGTCGAAGGAGAATGCATCCGTCGCCTGGGGCGCCGGGGGCTCAGGCGGGGGAGGTGCCTGGGTCCGCGCTGGCTCCTCGCCGAAGATCGCGCTCAGCGAAAGCGAGTCGCTCGCTGGGCGCGTCGGGGCACCCTTGCCGGAGGGCTGGCCGCGCTCGGCCGCGGCGGCGGCGAGCCCCATGAGCCCCGGCCGAGCCGCCGACAGCGACCGGAAGAACGACTCGACCGATTCACCACCCGTCTCGACTGCCGCCACACCGGCCTTCCTGGGCCGGGGGGCCTGGGCCGCCTCGAGATCCCGGATCCGGTCGCGAAACTTCGACTCGCCCGGCTGTTGCGCCGCGAGCGCCCGGTAGACCCGGAGCGCATCGGCGACATGCCCCTGACGGGCATACAACTCCGCCATGCTCTCGGTCATCACCGGCTCCGGCTCGCCAACCACCGGCTCGGCGGCAGGCGAGGCCGGAATCACGATGGCCGGGACTTCCTGCGAGATCCGCCGCACCTTCTGCGGCTCCGGCTGGGCCGCTTGATCGGGGAAGATCAGGTGCAGCTCGCTGCCCTTCGATTCCGGAGCCTCGGACGGCGGAGTCTCCTCGACGGCTGGCACGGCTTCGACCTCGGATATCGTCGGCGAGCCGGCCGGCGAATCGAGGTCGGACGCCGTTGCCGTCAGCCCTTCCGGAGGGATGCTCCCCGGCTCCGGAGGAAGCACGAGCGACGCCGCGCCGATGGTGAACGAGGGGACCGCATCGGAATCCCTCGGCGGCGCTGCGCCCTGACGGTCCGACCACGATTCCGCCAACTCCGCGGTGATGTCCGGCGTCTGATACCCCGAGCCGCCGCCCGGCAGGGGCGAAAGGTCGAGCGAGGCGTCAGTCGCCTGGAACTCGGACCCTGCGGAGGCGAGTCCCATCAACGCCGAACTGTCGTCCGGGGCCTGGAATTCGTTCGCCGGGCCTGGGGAGAGCTCTACGCCGGTGTCCTTCTCCACCCCCACGACGTAGGTCCCGGACCCGGTCAGGCCTTCCACTCGCTCGAGTCCCCGCTTCTCGTCCGGACTGAGTTCGGGCGGTTCCTCGAGCTGAATGCCGTCGACGATGACATCCGACGACAGCCCGGTCCTGTCGATCTCGCTCAGCAGGAGGCCTGGAACCTCGACCGCCGGCTCCGGCTTTCGCTCGAGGGGCTCGATCTCGACAGTGTCAGCTTCGGCGATCAATG
>JAOUIC010000516.1 GCA_029884275.1 Gemmatimonadota bacterium
GCGGCCGGCCGCTCCCCGACACCGAGGTCGCATCGCCCGGGCTGGTGCTGGCGGGGTACACCGGGCGGTTCCTGCCGCGCCGGCTCCACGTGCTGGGCGAGACCGAGATCACCTACCTCTCGGCCCTCGAGGAGGGGGAGCGCCGCCAACGGCTGGAGCGGTTCTTCTCGTACGAGATCCCGTGCGTCTTCGTCACCAAGGGACAGGAGATCCCCGGGGAGATGGTGGACCTGGCCCGGGTGAAGGGGGTGCCGCTCCTCCGCAGCCGCCTCAAGACCGCCGAGTTCTATCGCCGGATCAAGCCGATCCTCGAGGAGGCCTTCGCGCCCCGCACCACGATGCACGCTTCGCTGGCCGACGTGTACGGGGTGGGGCTCCTGTTCATCGGGAAGTCGGGGATCGGCAAGAGCGAGTGCGTCCTCGACCTCGTGGAGCGGGGCCATCGCCTGGTGGCGGACGACGTGGTCCAGATCACTCGGCGGGGGAGCGACATCCTGATCGGGCAGGGGCACGAACTCGCCGGCCACCACATGGAAATCCGGGGGATCGGGCTGATCGACATCCCGACGCTGTTCGGGGTCAGGTCGGTGCGGCAGCAGAAGCGGATCGAGGTCGTGGTCCAGCTCGAGGCGTGGGAGAACGCCCACGACGCCGACCGGACCGGGCTGCAGTCCCTGGACACCACCATCCTCGACGTCCCGCTCCCCCGGGTGATCGTTCCCCTCAACCCCGGCAAGAACATCACGGTGATCGCCGAGGTCGTCGCGATGATGCACCTGTTGCGGTACTCGGGGGTGGATGTGGCGGCGGCCTTCAACGAGCGGCTGATCCGGCGCATGAAGGAGAAGCAGGGACTCCGCGAATACCTACAGGAAGACTATGAGTGACGCGAGCCGGGGGGTGGTCGTGGCGCACGGCGTTCTCGCCCAGGCACTGGTTGACGAGGCCGAGCGCATCACCGGCCAGCGTGGTGCCCTCGTCGCCGTCTCGAACAGCGGCGGGGATCGGGCCGAGATCGAGCGGCGCGTGGAGGCGGCGGTGGGGGACGGCCCGGCGGTGATCTTCGTGGACATGCCCTGCGGCTCGTGCTTCATCGCCTCCATGCGTATGGAACGGGAGCGGAAGGACGTCCGGGTGGTCACCGGGACCAACCTCCCCATGCTGCTCGACTTTCTGTCGCACCAGGCGATGCCGCCGGTGGAAGGGGCCGCGCGGGCGGCGTCCAAGGGCCACGACGCGATCCGCCACCCCTGATGCCGATCGTCCTCTATCGCGTCGATGACCGGCTGGTGCACGGCCAGGTCGTGATCGGGTGGGGAAAGCAGCTGAGTGCCGCGTTCATCGTGCTGGTGGACGAGGCGGTGGCCAGCAGCGAGTGGGAACAGGACCTCTACCGGATGGGCGTTCCACCGGAGATCGAACTCCATTTTGCGACCGTGGCCGATTTCGCTCGCCGGGCGGCGCACTGGAGGGCCGACCCCCGGACCGGCATCGTGATCACCGCCGACATCGGCACCATGGCGGCCCTCTGCAGGGCGGCGCCGCCGGTACCGCAGGTGAACCTGGGAGGCGTGCACCACAAGCCCGGACGGCGCGAGCGGCTGCCGTACGTATATCTCACGGACGAGGAGTTCCTGGCGCTCGAGCAACTGGCCCGTGAAGGGACGGAGGTACGCGCCCAGGACATGCCCGGGACCGTGCCTGTACCGCTGGCCTCGCTGCGATGAACGGACCGGGCGGGGTGCTGGCCCTGGTGGCGTGGGGGACGGTGGTCGGGCTCGACCTCACCACCTTTGCCCAGGTGCTGCTCTCCCGCCCCCTGGTGGCGGCGACGGGGGCCGGCCTGCTCCTGGGCGAGCCCATGGTCGGAGTGCAGGTGGGCCTCGTGCTCGAGTTGTTCGCCCTTGACGTGCTCCCCGTGGGTGCCTCCAGGTACCCGGATTACGGGCCGGCCGCGATCGGCGCGGTCGCCCTCATGGCAGAGCGGCACGGCGAGACCGGCGCATGGCTCGGCCTCGCCATCGGCTACGGGCTCGCTGGGGCCCTGCTTGGCGGGGCTTCCCTCAGCCTGCTGCGCCTGCTGAACACCAGGTGGGCACGGCGTGCCAGCGCCGGGCTTGCCGCCGGGGATCAGCGCCTGGTGCGCCGGCTGCAATGGCGCGGGATCATGACCGATCTCGCTCGAGGGGCGCTCCTCACTCTTCTCTTGGTGGCCGGTGCGGGCGCCCTG
>JAOUIC010000517.1 GCA_029884275.1 Gemmatimonadota bacterium
TGGAGCAGGAGCGGCAGCGCCGCGAGAGGCAGGGCCAGCAGTACCCACGGCTGGAGAAAGCCGATCACGCCAATCCTGCGGAGGCGATCCGGCGCAGCGCGAGCGCAAACGGCGTGTCGGTCGTGATTCGGTGGTAGTGCATGCCCTGCTGGCGACAGGCCCGGCGCCAATCGCTGACGATGCCGGTGACGGTCTGGTCATAGGCGGACGCCCAGTCCTTCGGGCGCAACGTCACCGAGTCCCCGGTCTCCGGATCAAGAAACCGCGCCTCGGCGGGGCCGCTGAGCGACACCTCCGCCGGGTCCATGACATGCAGCACCAGCACCTCATGGCCCCGGTGCCGGAGAAACTTGAGCGCCAGGAGCGCGAGGTCGCGGTCCAGCAGCAGGTCGGAGACGAACACGACCAGCCCTCGCCGGCGCAGCAGGTCCACCACCCGCCTCAGCGCCGGTTCCGCCGCCGTGCCCTCCCCCGGCGTCAGCCCGGCCAGTGTGGCGAGGAGGTGGTGCCAGTGGGCGGTCCGGGCCCGGGGGGGCACGACGGTACGAACCTGGTCGTCAAAGGCGATGAGGCCGGTGGCATCGCGCTGCCGGATCAGCAGCAGGGCGAGGGCGGCGGCGAGCCGCCGCACATACTCGATCTTGGGGAGGGTCTTTTCCGGGTCGCCGGTCCACGCCATCGAGCGGCTTGTATCGAGCA
The DNA here is from genome assembly GCA_029884275.1 of Gemmatimonadota bacterium. Taxonomy (GTDB): domain Bacteria; phylum Gemmatimonadota; class Gemmatimonadetes; order Gemmatimonadales; family GWC2-71-9; genus JADJOM01. The sequence goes on from JAOUIC010000517.1 coordinate 700, forward strand.
CCATCACGGCCCGCAGGTTAGTCTCCTCTTCGTACTGCTTGACGTAGAGCCGGTCCTTCCGGCCCAGCAGTTTCCAGTCGATGTAGCGCAGCTCATCCCCGGGCTGGTACATCCGGTGTTCGGCGAACTCCACCGAAAAGCCGCGACGGGGCGACCGGTGCAGGCCGTGGAGGAAGCCTTCGACGATTCCTTCGGCGAGGAGCTCGAGCCCGGCCAGCTGGGCCGCCTCGCGCGGATTCAGCAGGTCAAACCGGGGACGGGGCGGGCGGACTGGGGCCGACATCGGGGCCGCAACGTACCGGGAGCAACTGGGCGAAGTCAACGTGAGTCACTGGTGTCCCCGTCTGCGGACGCTTCCGCGGAGGACCTGGAACCGGGCAGCCGACGGAAGTCGTTCCGCAGCAACATGATAGCTGGAAGTGTGCGGGTGGCACGGCGCCTGCTTCCCCGTGAGTCTCCACGGTGTGAACAAAGGAGGCCCCATGCCAGCCAGCATCCTGCTCGCCCTCGCGGCTCTCGGGAGCACCTCCCCCTCCAACGGCATCCCCCCGCGACATTCCCCGGAAGCACTCATCGCGCAGTGGGTGCGGCAATCCTCGAACCCCAAACCCCGTGTCACGGTTTCACTCGACGCCGACGCTCCCTACGAGCGTGGCGACCCTGCCCGGGTCTACCTCATGAGCGAAGTGGACGCCTATGTGACCGTGGTCCGGATCGACACCGATGGCCGGCTCCGCCTCCTCTTCCCGATCGATCCCTGGGAGGACAGCTGGGTTCGTGGTGGCCACCGGTTCGAAGTGCTCAGCCGCGACAAGGACGCGGCATTCCGGATCTCCGACTACCCGGGCGTCGGCTACGTCTTTGCGATCGCATCTCCGGACCCGTTCGACTTCGAGGCCATCACCCGCGGGGATCACTGGGACTATCGCGCCGTCGCCGACGATGGAAGGGTCCGGGGCGACCCATACGTCGCGATCGGTGACCTGGCCGACAGGATCACCCCGGCAGGGGAGTACGACTACGACGTGGCGGAATACTATGTCGAGCAACACTACGACTACCCGCGATTCGCCTGCTACGACTGCCACAGCTACACCCACTGGACGGCGTGGAACCCCTACGCATCCCACTGCAGCAGCTTCCGGATCGTCATCTACGACGACTGGTATTACTACCCCTACGGCTACTACCCCTACTACGCGACCTACTACCCGTATTACAGCCCCTACCCCTACCCCGGCCCGTATCCGTACTACCGGCCCTATCGCCCAGGACCGCGCTACGTCTTCAAGGACCAGGCCCCTGGCCAGGATTATGTGAGCCGAGTCGGGTATCGGGGGCGGGAAGGCGAAGTTGACCGCCGCCCGACGCGGAGCGGTCAGGACTTCGGCGGGCGGGGCAGCGTCCCGGCTCCCACCATCGACCGGCAACGCGGCGATCGCTCTTCGGCTGCACCGACCACGGAACGCGTCGGCCCGCGGCGCCAGGTCAGCCCGCGTGATCAGGGAGGAGCGGATGGCGCGGCAG
>JAOUIC010000518.1 GCA_029884275.1 Gemmatimonadota bacterium
CTGCCGGAGGGCGGCAGGGTCCACCCCTGCCGGAAGGTACAGGGGCAGACTCTCCGGGAGGCCGTACTCCCGCAACTCTCGCGATCCAGCTGGCGCGAGATACCCGCCGGAATAGGCCGCGGCCAGCCAGCCTGGCTCGGCGATCGGGAAGCAGCAGCCGCCGAGTCCCTCGATGTAGGGAACCCAACCGCGGATGGTCAGCGACGCGTCGCCGAAGCATCGTTCGGCGAATGGTCCGAGAAAGATCAGCTGGATGGTGGAAACCTCGTTGGCAGGTGGACATGGCGGGTAGGCGGTGAGCGCAATCGGCTCGCCAGCCGGGGCCCACGCCTGACCGTCGGCGGATCGGAAGAGCTGCTGGCCGGCACCGTCCAGTGCTCGACCGCTTTGAGCCCATCCGAGCGGTCCCCAGGGTAGCTGGCCCGCGCCCTCGGCAGCGGTTCCCACGGCGACCCAGCCCCCGGATCCCCAGGCCGGCTCCGGACCGATCGAGCCACCGAGCGTGTTCGCCGAGGCGTTCATGCGCTGCCAGGATGCACCGTCGGCGGATCGCCAGAGCGCGGGGACGAGGGCACGGGCATCCCATCCGAGCGCGATCAGACTGTCCGCCCCCTGGCTGATGTTCTCGACCAGCAGCCCGTCGGGGAACGGTATCGGCAGCGGGTCCCAGACCACCGCGCCAGAAGCGGTCAGGGTCCCCCGCCGCAGGAACGAATGGCCGTCGGGGCCGTCGGCGGGGCCTGACCGGAGGACGACCAGCAGCCGATTGCCGACCAACTCCACGTCGGAGATCCAGGCTGCCGAGTCGGCAATCTCCAGCGCAACCCAGTTCGATCCGTTCGTTGACGCCCACAGCCATCCGGCGCCGACCTGGCCACGAGCGAATGCGACGTAGCCCGCGCCGGAGGACTCAAGGTGATCAAGCCAAATGGAGTTGTCGCTGTCCGTGGAGACCGCGGCCGGCTCGCTCCATGTCCTGCCGTCGGCCGATCGCCGTGCGCGGTTCTCCCCAAGCACGACCCAGCCGGCCGGACCGTAGGCGATCACGCTCGAGACCACCTGCGGACCGGCCTCCCATGATCGCCCGTCGCCGGAGAAGAATGCGAGCTCGACCCCTGGATATCCGACGGTCAGGGCGACCCAGCCCGTCGCGCCGGCGGCGACGGCGGTCACTCTGCCGTAGAGGCCCTCGGCCGCCTCCACCCACGTGACGCCATCGTCCGACCTCAGAAGCAGTGGCGCCTGCCCTCCCTCGTAAGGCAGGTAGTCGAGATCCCCGGCGTTCCCGTAGGCGAGGTAGCTGCTACCGTTCGAGGCGACGCCGTCCAGCCTGGTGAGATAGGACTTCCAGGGTGTCGGGGTGCTCAGCAGATACGGACCCGCCTGTGGACCGACATTCGCGAAGCCGACGACGCCATCCGCGGCGATCTTGGCCCACGTCCCGGCCCCTTCGCCCCCCTCGATGACCAGCGCCAGATCGCCCGCATCAAGCCGACCGACGGATGGATGCTCGATTCCGGGGCCAGACCGAACGTTCAGGCCATTCACCGTCGACACGGCCCAGACCGACGAGTAGAGGAATGTCCCGCCCGGAGGCGGCGGCGCCTTGGATGGCGCCGGCGAAGCCGACGCCGAGGAGTCCATCGACGGCTCCGACGGAGCAGAGGTCCGGGGCGAAGCAGTCAAAGTCGGGGTTGGAGTTGGGTCTGCCTCCGCTGCCTGCGGTGGATCCGAGAAGACCGCCCACCCCAGCGCCAGCGCGATCCCGAGCAGCGCGATTGCGGAGACCGTGATGCCAAAGCCGGCGAAGCGCGGATGCTTGCTGACCCAGGCCGCAATGCGAGCCCTGAACGACGTCGGATCGTTCCCCATGCCCGCATCCTACGGCCGAGGACTGCGGCCAGACTACGGAAGCGAATCTCCCGCGATGCGGCGGCCCCGGCCCAAAGGACACGCGAACCGCCGAAGGGAGGGTAATGGCGCGCCCGGCAGGAATCGAACCCGCGACCTGATGGTCCGAAGCCATCCGCTCTGTCCGCTGAGCTACGGGCGCCCGGCGGTCATTGTACGGGTCTGGCTCCGGGGCAACCGCGCGAGCGATGGTCGCCCCGGCCAGCCGCCCTACCGCAGTCTTGCCGTAGTGGGACGAAGATAGGCTCAGTCCATGAAAGCATGGGCCCAACAGCACGAGGGTGTCGTGGGGGTCAGCGTGCTTGTCGCGGCCG
>JAOUIC010000519.1 GCA_029884275.1 Gemmatimonadota bacterium
CTCGACCACCTCCACGCCCGGCCAGTCGGCCTCGACGATGAAGGCGCTGATCTTCTTGCCGGTTCGCGCCATGACCACCATCAGGTCGGCGATGGTGCCGTTGGTGCACCAGAGCTTCTCGCCGTTCAGGATGTAGTGGGTTCCATCGGGAGAGAGCTCCGCCACGGTCGCGAGTCCGGCCGGGTCCGAGCCGACGTTGCCCTCGGTCAGGGCGAAGGCTGAAATCGCTCCCTTCGCCAGTCGCGGGAGGTACCGCGCCTTCTGTTCCGGGGTCCCGAACATCTTCAGCGGCGTGGGGACGCCGATCGACTGAGCCGCCGACATCAGGGCCGTCAGGCTGCCGTCCTGGCTGGTGACCAGGCCGATGGCCCGGGTGTACATCAGCTGGGAAAGCCCCAGGCCGCCGTATTCCTCGGGAATCTTGATCCCGAACGCCCCCAGTTCACGGAGTCCCTGGATCACCGACTCGGGGACCTTGCCTTCACGGTCGATCTTGTCGGCGTCTACCTCCTCCCGAAGGAACTGCTCGAGCGCCTCGAGGAACGGTCTGGCCTTGGCCAGCTCCTCCTCAGACGGCTGAGGGAAGGGGTGGATCAGGTCCATCCGCAGGCTGCCCTCGAAGAGTTGGCGCACGAAGCTGGGCGCTTCCCACTTGTGCTCGCGGGCCGCTTCGGCCACCTCGCGGGCTTCGGCCTCGCTCGCCAGCGGTGTCTCAGCGACGGCGGGGGTGGGTTCCGGAGTCAGGACGTTAGTCATGGATGTGACTTCCAGTTACGGGAATCGGTTCACGCGGCCCGGATCTGTGGTCCGGGGCCGCAATGCTGCCGCGCAGGCCCTGCACGACCAGGTTGACTACATGCTGGCGCCGCTCTTCGAGGAAGGCGGCCGAGGTGCTGTCCACGCCAAGGCCGCGGATCACGGTGGGGCCGTGGACCACGTCGAACCAGGACAGCGCGATCATGCTGATGAGCAGCTGACGGGCGACGGCTTCATCGCCCGCATCGAGGGAGAGTTCGGAGACGATGGCTCCGAGGGCCTCCTGGGCGGCGTTGAGGTGCGGCGGGATGTGCTGCAACTGATGTCCGCCGGAGAGGGCCTCCCGCTCCAGCAGTCGCACAAAGGCGGGGTTCTGGTGGATGAAGTCGAAGTACTCCCCGACCGCTCCGGCCAGCACGATTTCGGGCGCCTCCTGGCTGGCGAGCGCGCGTTCCTTGCCGCTTCGCACTGCCGACCTGACGCGCTCGAGGCAGCGGGAGAGCACCTCGCGGTACAGCTGTTCCTTGGAGCCGAAGAAGTAGCCCGGAGTCCCGCGGGAGACACCCGCCGCCCGGCCGACATCGTTGAGGGAGGTCTGCTCATACCCCCGGTCAGCAAGCAACTGCTCGGCCGCGTCGAGGATCGCCTCGCGCGTCCGGGCAGGATTGCGCTCCCTCTCGGCGGTGGATGCCATGGGTGCTCAAGCCCTCTGGAACGGCCACAAAGTACTTGCTTGACGTTCAGCAAGTTAATGGTCGCTCCTATTCATCGCAAGCCGTGCCAACACCTTTCCAGACCAGGCAGGTGCCCTCCGGGCTACCGGGGAGCTGGCGGCAGTGCCTCCCGGGTTGCCTCGGCCTGACGGCTCCCATTCGGCTCGGTCGCTGCCCCGACAGGGAGCAGGCTCCGGGCGGCGTGTGGGGTGACCTTCCTGAACAGCGGGGAGTACTCCGGCCAGGACAGAATGATCTGCCGCGCCCGGGCGCTGCCGGTCCGCTCCTGGTGCTCGTGGATGAGTCCAAGGATCAGCTCGAGGTCCTCCGTCGTCACCGGCTCGAGATCCACCATCGCGCGGTTGAGCCGGCCGGGGACTTGCCCGCTCTCGTCGAGGACGAACGCAACACCGTGGGACATGCCTGCCGCGAAATTCCGCCCCACCGAACCCAGGATGAGGACGGTTCCGCCGGTCATGTACTCGCAGCAGTGGTTGCCGGCTCCTTCGATGACCGCAAGGGCGCCGGAGTTCCGGACCGCGAATCGGCTCCCGGCCTGTCCCGCGACAAACAGCCGCCCCCCAGTCGCGCCGTAGAGGCAGGTATTGCCCACCAGGGTGTTGCCGTGTGTGGCCGCCCCATAGCCGATCTGCCGGAACGGCCTGATGCAGATTTCTCCGCCGGAGAGACCCTTGCCGACATAGTCGTTGGCTTCCCCCTCGAGATCGAGCCGCATCCCGCGAACCGCGAAGGC
>JAOUIC010000520.1 GCA_029884275.1 Gemmatimonadota bacterium
GTGGCATCGAAGTAGGTGTGCGCGGCACCCTCGCCGGTGATGAAGGTGTCGCAACCGGCGCTGACCGCCTGTGCGATCATACTCCCCCCGGCGCCGGTGATCACGCCGACTCGTTCGACTCGGTCGGGGCCACCTGAGATGAGTCGAAGTCCTGCGGCCGGGATTCCCAGCGCCACCGCGAGCGCGCGACACAGCGCATCGCGCGTCCGAAGTGCGTCCGGCGCATGCCCGGCCACGCCAATCGTCACGCCCCGGTAGCTACCGAACGACTCGACACCGGTCAGGCCGAGCAGCCGGGCGAGAACCGCGTTGTTGCCGACCTCGGGGTGGAGGTCGAGCGGCAGGTGGGAGGAGTACAGCGCGGCGTCGTGACGGACCAGGCTCGCGATGCGCCGGTACCGCCGGTCGGTCACCGGCCGATGCCCCTCCCAGAACAGGCCATGGTGCACCAGGAGCAATGCCGGACCCGCACCCCGCACGGTCCGGTCGATGGTCTGTTGCGAGGCATCCACCGCTGCCACGATCCGGGCCACCTGGCCGGCGTTCTCAACCTGCAGTCCGTTCAGCGCGGCGGGCTCATCGGGAATCTCGGCAGTCCGGAGATAGCCATCGAGGTACGCCGTGAGTTCGCTGAGCGGTCGCATGGCGCTCATGGTGCGACCGCCGTGTCGCTGGCCACGATGGAGTCCCGCGCCTGCCGCAGACGCTGGCGCAGGGAGTCGGAAAGGCGCGACTCCAGCGCCGGATTGGCGTCGTAGCGGATCACCCCGCTCTTGAGCCCGAAGGACTCGACCCGCGGCGTGAACGAGCCTGCCCGCACTTCCCTCGCGACGGCCAGAAACGCGCGGGGGAGGTCGATCACCGCCGAGCCGAATACGCGCTCCGGAGCAAGCGCGGATTGATCCAGATTGGCACCGAAGAGATAGCCCCCCGCCGACTCCCGGACGGACTGGAACATGCCCAGCGCCGCCTGGTCGGCATTGTGGTGGAACATGTCGGCACCGGCGCGCAACAGTGCCAGCGCCGCCTCCCGACCAGCGGCCACGTCGTCAAAGGTGTTCAGATAGGTCGAGCGCGCCGTCACCCGCGGGTTCACCGACCTGGCGCCGGCCACCCAGGCTTCCTCCGCCAGACGGATCGGCGGGAGTTCAATCCCGCCGATGAAGCCGACGATGCCCGTCCTCGTCATCCCCCCCGCCACGATCCCCGCGAGGTAGCTCGCCTCGTGCAACCGGAAGATCAACGGAGACACATTCCCTGCCACTCGTTCCCCCGAAGTCACGATGAAGACCGTGGAGGGAAACTGGGAGGACACCCGCTCTGCGGCACCCTGAAATTCGAATCCGTGCCCGAAAACCAGCGCGTACCCTCGCGTCGCGTAGGCCCGGAGCGCCTCTTCCTGCTCCGCCGGCGTTCGCGCCTCGACATGGCTGACTGCCACCTGCAGGGAGTCCCGGATCATGCCAAGCCCCTGATAGGCCCCCGAGTTCCAGGCCGCGTCCGCAATCGAGCCGGGAGTGACAAGGCCGACGCGAAACCCCGGCACGGAGTTATTACCACTACAACTAACCGTCGCTGCCAGGAGGGTGGCGGCGAACAGAATTGACCATCGCCTCCGCCCGAGCCGGCGAGGCCCGTGTCTCCCAAGGCCTCGAGTCAACCAGGCTCCCCATGGAGGTTGAATTATTTCCACAAGTTTCTGCCGGTTATCAACTTATGTGGGAAGGCCGAATCGCACCAAGCCACAAAGGCATCGGCTTTCGGCCAAATTGGCTGTCAACGACCGAACTGCTTGAGGTGGTAGTCGAAGTGCCGGAAGCAGAAATAGCCCCAGCTTTGTCTGGTCATCCTGCCAAACATGGCATGGTCGGGCCAGTCCTGACGCCCACCCCCGTCCACGAACTGGGCGACGAGCGCTTCAAACTTCGCGAGATCCTCGGACCATTGACCCGGCTGGGTGACGAAGGCCTCGGGGGGCCCCTTCACTCTACCTCTTGGCCAGGGTAGCCAGTACATGACCAGCTCCCGAATGATCGGCCAGCGGAGCGGGCCCTGCCGCGGCCTGGCGGTGGCGTCGCCGAGTGTGTGGCGCATCTGGTCGGTGAGGTGCGCGAGCATCCGCGGTGCGTTCATCCGGCCCCATCTGGCTGGGGCGTCCGGGGTGAGAGCTCGAAAGCGACCCATCAACGCCTCTCGATCCTCGAGGTCGAGCAGACTGT
>JAOUIC010000048.1 GCA_029884275.1 Gemmatimonadota bacterium
GACCGACATCCTCGGTCAGCCGAACATCATCCTCGGCCGCCACCCCGAGTGCGACGTCAAGTTCGACCCCGACCGCGATCTCGACGTCTCGGCCCGCCACGCGTCACTGACCCAGGAAGGGGACCACTACGTCCTTCGGGACCTCGGCAGCACCAACGGGACGTACGTGCAGGGCCGGCTGATCCGTGAGCCGGTGACGCTCTCCGGGCGGGAACTCATCCGGTTCGGGCCGAGCGGTCCTCAGGTCGAGTTCACCGCGATCAGCACGACCAAGCCGAGTGGACAGGCCCTCGGCCAGCCGGCTGGCACCACGGTGTTCGGCGCCCAGTTTGCCCCCGAATCCCCTCCAGATACCCCGCCTCCACGCTCCGCCGCGCCCGCCCCGGCACCGCGACCCACAGCGTCGCATTCCAACACCGCCGCCCGGGTTCGGGTCGAGGTCGAGCGCCAGACCCGCGGGTTGAGGCGGACAACGGTCGTGCTGTTCGCCCTGCTGCTGGTGCTGGCGGCAACCTATTTCTGGCAGGCACAGGCCACCGCACGGCGCATCGAGGAAGACCGGCGGATGCTCCTCGGCCAGGTGGACAGCCTCGTGGGGGAAATCTCCGCGCTGGCGGCGGGCACCTCGGGTCTGCGCTCGGCGCTCGAGTCGGCGCGCCAGGATGCCGAGCAGTTGCGGTCGCAGCTCAGCGCCGCGCCGCAGGACCCTGCGCTCATCCGCGACCTGCGGAACCGCCTCGACGCCGCGCTCAAGCAGCAGCGGACTCTCGCCGGCGTCGCCGCATTCGACGCCCGCAGCGTCGCCGCGGCCAACCGGGAAGCCGTCGCGCTGGTCTTCGTCCAGTTCCCCGACGGTTCGGTGTACACCGGGACTGCCTTTGCCGTGAGGTCGGACCCGACGGGCGGGCTCCTGGTCACCAATCGGCACGTCGTGAGCGACTCGAACGGGACCGTCGCGACCAAGATCGGAATCGTGTTCGAGGGTACCCGGCAGAACTTCCGTGCTGACGTGGTCCGGATCCACCCCGAGGCCGACGTCGCCCTGCTCCGGGCGACCGTGCACAAGGGGTTCCCCGTGGTGGCGGGTCTGGACACCCCGGGGGCCGAAATTCAGGTGGGAGCCCCGGTGGCGCTCATCGGGTTTCCCCTTGGCCTTGAGCTTGCTGAAGGGGGGAGTTGGGCAGAGATGGGGGTGGCCTCCTCCCTGACCCTGGGAACGGTTTCGCGGCGTTTGCCGAACCTGGTCCAGGTGGAGGGCTACGGGGCCCAGGGCTCGAGCGGGAGCCCGATCTTCGACGAATCGGGGCGCGTCGTCGCCGTCCTGTACGGGGGGCAGACAGGTACCAACGGAAGGATCCTGTATGGGGTTCCGGTGCGCTTCGTCCACCAGCTTCTGGAGGACCAACGATAGGTCGGGCTCCCTCCCGGCCGGCTTCCGCTCCGCCCACCGCCACGATCTGTGCGCTGAGTCACATTCCAACAACTGCGGCCTGCGGTGGTAACGGGCATGACTCGGGGGATCTGGCTCGCCCTGGAGCGCATCGGGAAGGGGTTCGGCCTGCCCCGCCTCACGCTCGCGGTGGCACTTCTTGTTGTGACCGGCGTCACCGCCGGAACCCTCTGGACCCTGTCGAGAATCGAATCATCGGTCCGCCAATCGGCTGAGCACACGCTGGGATCCGTTCTGGCGAACGCCCGCGAAGCGGCCCGCCACTGGGCCACGCGGGGGGAAGTACTCGCGTCCACGCTGGCCGGCAACGCCGCCGTTCGCCGCTCCGCGCGGCTGGCGCTCACCGCGCAGTCGCGCGGCGAGAAGTCCGTGCCCGCCTCGCTGCCGGCGCATGAGGTCCTCGAGCCCGAGGTCCGGATGAACGGAGCCGACGGCTACTGGATCTTCGGCCTCGACGGCTCCACCCTCCTGTCCTGGCCCGAGCAGCTGCCAGTCCATCCGGGTGTGACGGTCGGGGACGGATTCACCCGCGCGCTCGATGGAGTGGCTTCGCTGGTCTTCTTCGCGCCGGAGAACGCTGGACCGCCGCGCCTCCTGGCACTCGCCCCCATCCGGGATGATGCCGGCCGGATCATGGCGATGCTCGGCATCGGACTCGCGGCGGATCGCGAACTGGGCCGCATCGCCGGGCGCACCCACATGCGCTCGCTGGGCCGGCTCTGGTTCATGGACCAGGCCGGTCGGGTGGTGGCCAGCAGCCATTCGGATCCGCGCGGCGGCGTCCCCCCGCGGCTCCAGCGCCCCGGCACCGGGGACCTCACCCGCAGCGCGGCCGCGGCAATGCTCCGAACGCCCGGCAGCAACCTCGACGGCTACACCGACGCACGCGGCAGCCGGGTGATCGGCGCGTGGGCCTGGGACAACGAGCTCGGCCTCGCCCTGATCGTCGAATCGGACCTCAAAGACGCCTACCACACGATCTTCACCGCACGGAGCGCGCTCTACACCGGGCTGGGCCTCGCCTTCATCCTGCTGGCGGCCGCGCTGGTCTTCCAGGTGGCCGCCCGCAGGAAGACCTCGGACTTCGCGGCCCTGCAGCGGCGCCTCGCCGCCGTGCTGGAAGCCACCACCGACTCGGTGTGCTTCACCGATGCCGACGGCCGGCCGATCTACCTCAACCGCGCCGGTGAGACGCTGCTGGGCAAGGGATCGGACCTTTCGGCGCTGCTCCTGCCTCCGGATCGCCTCGTCATCGCTCGGGAGCAAGGGGCCTGGGCGGGCGAAACCACCCTCGCGATGAACGGCGCCGGCGACCTCACGCTCTCCCAGGTCATCCTGTGCCACCGCCGCCCCGCCGGGGAGGTTGACTACTACTCGACCATCGCGCGCGACATCAGCGACCGGAAGCGGCTCGAACGGCGGCTGTCAGAGGAGAAGGAGCGCGCCGAGGTGACCCTGGGTTCCATCGGGGACGCCGTCATCCGCACCGACGAGCGGGCCCGGATCGAGTACGCCAACCCGGTGGCGGAGGAGTTGCTCGGCCGGCGCCACGCTTCCCTGGCCGGCCGCCGGGTCAGCGACCTGGTCAACCTGATCCACGAGACCTCGCGCGAGCGGCTGGAAAACCCGGTCGACACCGCGCTCCGTGAGCGCCGAATCGTCTCTCGCTCCAATCACTCGCTGCTGCTGCGCGACGACGGGCAGGAATACGCCGTGGACGACACCGCATCCCCGATCTTCGACCTCGAGGGGCGGATGGTCGGCGCGGTGCTGGTGCTCCACGACGTGAGCCGCGCCCGTTCGCTCTCCCGGCAGCTGGCCCACCAGGCCAGCCACGACTTCCTCACCGGACTGGTCAACCGCCAGGAATTCGAGCGGCGGGCCGGCCGCCTGCTGGAGCGGGCCCGGAACGACGGCAGCACGCACGCCCTCTGCTTCCTCGACCTCGACCAGTTCAAGGTGGTCAACGACACCTGCGGTCACGTCGCGGGCGACGAACTGCTTCGCCAGCTGGCCGTCACCCTGACCGGTGTGGTCCGGCGCCGCGACACCCTGAGCCGCCTGGGCGGGGACGAGTTCGGCATCCTGCTGGAGCATTGCCCGCCCTCCGAGGCCATCCGGCTCGCCGGCTCCTGCCTCGAGACGGTCCAGCAGATGCGATTCGTGTGGGAGGGACAGCCGTTCGTCGTGGCGGGCAGCATCGGCGTGGTGTCGATCACCGCGGAGAGCGAAAGCCTCGCGACCATCCTGCGCGACGCCGACGCGGCGTGTTATGCCGCCAAGGACCGGGGACGGAACCGGGTCTACCAATACGCCCCGGATGACGCCGTGATGGCGGTACGGCAGGGCGAGATGCAGTGGGTCAGCCGGATCTCGTCGGCGCTGCAGGAGAACCGGTTCCAGCTCTTCGGGCAGGCCATCGTTCCGCTGGTGCCGCGCGGGCGGGAACGCTCGCGCGTGGAGGTGCTGATCCGGCTGGTGGAACGCGACGGCACGCTCGTCGCCCCAGGGGCGTTCATCCCGGCCGCCGAACGCTACAGCCTGATGAACGCGGTGGACCGCTGGGTGGTGCGCAACGTGATCGAGATGTTCGCCCACGGAGCGCTGGCCACCACCCGGCCCATCGCCTCGATCAACCTGTCGGGGACGTCGCTGGGCGACCCCACGATGCTCACCTTCGTCCGGGAGCAGCTGGAACAGTCGGGGGTCCCGCCGGAGATGCTCTGCTTCGAGGTGACGGAGACGGCGGCCATCGCGAATCTGGCGCAGGCCACCCACTTCATGAAGGAGCTGAAGTCGCTGGGGTGCTGGTTCGCGCTGGACGACTTCGGCAGCGGCATGTCGTCGTTCGGCTACCTGCAGTCACTCCCGGTCGACGCCCTGAAGATCGCGGGCGCGTTTCTGCGCGATGTCGAGCGCAACCCGGTCGAGTACGCCATGGTGGAGGCGATCAATCGCGTGGGTCACGTCATGCGGCTGAAGACCGTGGCCGAGGGGGTGGAGAACCTCGCATCGCTCGACACGCTCCGCCGGCTCGGCGTGGACTACGTGCAGGGCTTCGCCATCAGCGAGCCGGTGCCGCTCGAAGAGATGGCCTCGATCACGGCGCCCCTGCCGCTCACCCGAGAAGCAGAGCGCCAGCGCCTGCGGTCGCACCCAGAATCGCGGCACTCCAAGCGAGCCATCGGATGAGGTCCCGGCGCAGATCGTCGAGCGGCGCGAGGCCGGTCGCCCTCGCCTGTGGTCCCCACCAGCCCCCGGGCCGAACCCGGCGGTAGAACCCCTCGAGCACCTCGGGCCGTTCCGGCGGCGTCAGCAGCATGACCGGCACCCAGACCGCCAGTGTGCCGAACGCGGTGAGCGCGAGGCGCCCGCCAAAGCTCACGTCACCCAGCGCCGGATGGTAGCTGGCCGCCGCCAACCCCAGCGCCGCCGCCATCGCAGCAAGCTCGGCCCAGGCGTTCACCCGCCACCAGAACCAGCGGAGCAACAGCACCAGTCCGGGACCGTTGCCCAGAAGAATCAGAAACCGGAAGACCTCGCCCACATCCCGCATGAAGAACGAGACCGCCGCCGCCAGCACCGCGAGGGCTATCGACGCGACCCGGGCAAGCCGCATCAGCCGCGCTTCCTCGCGGTCGCCGCTGAGGCGCCCGTACAGGTCGTGCACGATGTAGCTCGCGCCCCAGTTGATCTGGGTCGACACGGTGGACATGAAGGCAGCCAGCAGGCTCGCGAAGACCAGGCCCAGCACCCCGGGCGGGAGGTAGCGCCGCATCAGCACCGGATAGGCAAGTTCAGGATCCTGGAGATCCGGCACGAGAATGAGTGCCGCGAGGGCCAGCAGAACCCAGGGCCAGGTGCGGACCACGTAATTGAGGATGTTGAAGGTGTGCACCGCGCGCACCGCCTCCCGCTCGTTCGCCGTCGCGGACAGCCGCTGCACGAACATCCCGCCGCCGTCGCTGTTCCGGAACGCCCACCACTGGATCGTGAGGTAGCCCAGGAAGGTGGCGATCGGCACCAGCGCACCCTCGCCCGTGGGCACGATCTGCAGGTGCGACCCAAGACCGGCCTCCCGCAGCTTCGCCACCAGCGAGCCCACCCCACCGACCTCGTGGAGAGCATATCCCGCCACCAGGAAGGCACCGGCCAGGGCGAGGATGTACTGGAAGAGATCGGTCACCACCACGCCCCAGAGGCCCGCGACGGCGGTATACGCCACCGTCAGCAGCACGATCGGCAGGAGCGCCCACAGGCGGTCGTCGCCCGGCAGCCCCTCGAGGCCCGCGAAGAGCCCCAGCCCGTCCAGCACCTTCCTGAGCGCCAGCATCCCATAGCCGATCGAGATGCAGTTGAGTGGCACAGCGAAGAGAAAGGCCCGAAACGAACGGAGGAACACCGCCGGGCGACCGCCGTAGCGGACCTCGGTCAGTTCCAGGTCGGTCATCAGGTTGGCGCGGCGCCAGAGCCGGGCGAGCAGCACCGCCAGCAGGACGTGGGACAGCGCGAAGCACCACCACTCCCAGTTGCCGGCCACCCCGCGGCGCGCCACCAGGCCGGCCACGTACAGCGGGGTGTCCACGTTGAAAGTGGTCGCCGCCATGGAGACCGCCGCCAGCCACCAGGGGATGGCGCGCCCGCCGACGAAGAAGTCAGTGAGGCTCCGCGCGCCGCGGCGCGCCACCCAGAGCCCCAGCGCGAGCGTCACGCCGAGGTAGGCCGCGACGACGATCCAGTCGAGCCGGCTCACCTGATGCGCTCCAGCAGCCAATCGGCAGCTGCATGCTGCATCAGCGGCTGCCGGTGCCAGGCGACAAGCACCGGTGCCGCTCCGGGGACCTCTCCGACCAGCCGGGGATGGCCGAACAGCACCACCAGCGCGGCGGCCGGCGCCAGCTCCGCCAGCGCGGCGAGACTGTCGGCTCCGAACCCGGCCCGCCCCTTCGACATCCTGGGCTCCGCGAAGGCGAGGATCACTCGCTGGCCGCCGAAGCCTTCCCGGGCATGCGCCCGGGCCAGATCGCGCCGGACCAGATCGCTCGGCCCCCGGGCGTGGGCAGACTCCTGATCATCGTCGATGATGGCGAGGTCCACTCCGCCCCGGAGGTCCGGGAGCGTCCCGCGAATCAACCCGCAGTCGAGCAGGCGGCGGGCAATGGCGCGCGACTCCCGCTCACTCGCCGGGTCGGCAGTGAAGGAAGGGGCTCTGGTCGCGGTCAGGCCGAGGAACTGCTGGTACCGGGAGAGGGAAGCCGCCACCGCATCGGCGACCTTCGCCTCGGCCTCCACGGCCCGCTGGAGCACTGCGACCGCGCCGGCAGGATCCGGGGGATAGAGCAGCAGGTCGCAGCCTGCGAGGATCGGGGCGAGGACGACCTCGTCATCCGGGAGGCCGGCGCGCGCGCCCTGCATCACCAGGGCGTCGGTCACGACCAGCCCGCCGAAGCCGAGGACGGAGCGAAGGTGGCCCAGCATGACCGCCGAGCGCGTGGCCGGCTCGCCCGACGGGTCCCAGCCGGGATACCGGACGTGCGCCGTCATGATGGATGCGACGCCTGCCTCGATGGCGCCCTTGAAGGGTCGCAGATCGGTGCCAGTCAGCTCGGCGAGGTCGCAGTCCACCGTGGGCACGACGTCATGTGAGTCCTGGAAGGTCCGGCCATGCCCTGGGTAGTGCTTGGCACAGGCGAGGACGCCTTCTCCCTGGGCGGCGCGAACCCACGCGGAAACGTTCCGCGCCACGGATTCGGGATCGGAGCCGAAACTCCGGGTCTGGATGATCGGATTGCGGGGGTCGACGTCGAGGTCCGCCACCGGGGCGAACACCCAGTTGATGCCGAGCCCGAGCGCCTCACGCGCCGTGGTCCGGCCGGCCCAGGCGACCGCCTCCTCGTCCCCCAGGCTTGCGAGCGCGGCGGGAGGGGGAATATCGGTGAGGCGGCGTGCCTGCTGACCTGCGCCGCGCTCCAGGTCGGCCCCGAGGAGAAGGGGGCGGCCGGCGCGGCGGCGGATGCTCGCGATGATCTCCCCGATTTCATCGCCGCGGGCCCTGGGGACGCCGAACACGATGAATCCGCCAACCCCGGCCGCGAGCGCCGCATCGATCCGGGGCTCCTCATGCGCGAATCCCGACTCTGGCCGCCAGCGGATCGCGGGGAGGACCAGCCGGCCAGGGGTCATGCGGGCGTGATCTGACCGAGGACGCGGGGCCCTCTGGCGCCGGTGGCTCCCGGGATGTTGCCAGGCTGTCCGTGGATCGTGAGATAGCCCAGCAGGGCGAAGGCGACCGCCTCCTTGGCATCGCCGTCAAAGAACAGCTGATCGAAGCGGATGAGAGGAGAGCCGCACTCGGCCAGCAGCGCCTGCAGGCGGGTGTAGAGGGTCGGGTGGCGCGAGCCTCCGCCTGACGCCACGACCTCGGTCCCCCGCGGTATCCACCGCGCCACCGAGAGGGCGATGCTCTGTGCGGTGAGCTCCATGGCAGTGCGCACCCCGTCCGGTCCACCCGCCTTGCGGTGGATGCGCTCGGCCAGCAGCGAGCCGAATCGTTCCCTGCCGGTGCTCTTGGGCGGATCGGCCGTGAAGAAGGGATCGGAGAGCAGATCCTCGAGCAGGGGCCGGTCCACGGCCCCGACCGAGGCAAGTCTGCCATCGACATCGTACGGCAGGGCCGGGTCCACCATCCGCGCGACGGCGTCGATGAGCGCCATCCCCGGGCCGGTATCAAACGCGAAGACACCGGCGTCTTCCGCCCGGCGCGGCACGAACGTCAGGTTGGCCATGCCGCCGATGTTGAGCAGCACCCGGGGCCGCTCCGGATGCCCGAACAGCAGCATATCGGCGATCGGCACCAGCGGCGCCCCCTGCCCTCCCGCCACGACGTCGCGGGCGCGGAAGTTGTTCACCACCCTCACACCGAAGCGCTCCGCCAGTCCCGCCGGTTCCCCCAGCTGCCAGCTCACCGCCGGGGGTTCGTGCCAGACCGTCTGCCCGTGCAGGGCGATACAGTCCAGCTCCGAGGGACGGACCCGGGTCTGTTCCAGCACCGCCTCGACCGCCAGGGCGGCCAGCTCCCCGATCCGGCCATGGAGCAGGGCCAGGTCGCGGGTGCCGCCGGAGGCGATGGCGCCGAGGATGACTTCGCGCTCATCCGCCGAGTAGGGAATCGTGCTGAACCCGAGCAGCTCGGCTCGGG
>JAOUIC010000521.1 GCA_029884275.1 Gemmatimonadota bacterium
CGATCGCCTCGGGCTCGGCTCGTTACTCGCGGGCCTGAGTGGCCCCGGTGGCGGAATGGTGGGTGACGTGGTGAGCCGGCTGGACCGCGAGCTGAAGCTCCTGTCGCGCTTCAATGATCCCCGCGGTATCTACGTGCACTGCCTCTGCGCGATCGACTAGTCACTTGCGGCGCGGATAATCGAAGAGCAGCAGTTCCCCCTCCGCGCCGTCCAGGTCGGCCCAGCTCTTCAGGTCCAGCCCGATGACCACCACGCCGGCGGTCGGCACGTTGTCTATCCCGGCCCCTGTCAGCCTGTTGGCGAGTTCGGTCAGCCCGGGATTGTGCCCGCAGACGACGACGTCGCGGAAGCTGCTGTCCTGGCGCGCGATGACGGCGATGATGTCTTCGGGCGAGGCCAGGTACAGGTCTTCCTCGCGCTGCAGGAACTCCTGGGGATAGCCGATTTCCCGTGCAATGATCTGGGCCGTGCGCCGCGCACGAACCGCCGGGCTGGTCAGAATCAGCGTCGGCCGCGCGCCACGCGCCCGCAGCCGGCGGCCCATGAGGGGAGCATCCCGCTCCCCCCGTTCGTTGAGCGGCCGGTCCCGGTCCTTCACCCCGGCGTCGTCCCAGGATGACTTCGCGTGCCGGAGCAGGGTCAGCTGACGTTTGCGCCCCATCCCGTCTACATCAACCCGGCTTCCAGGCGTGCGGCCTCCGACATCATGTCCTGGCTCCACGGTGGATCGAAGACCAGCTCCACGTCCACTTCCGCGACTGTGGGGATGATGCTGATCTTCTGCCGGGCTTCCTCGACGAGGATCTCGCCCATGCCGCACCCGGGGGCCGTCACCGTCATGCGGAGGCTGACGCCCCGCTGCCCGGACGGCAGCCGCCGGATGGCGCATTCATAGACCAGGCCGAGCTCCACGATGTTGATGGGGATCTCCGGATCGTAGATGGTCTTCAGCTGCTCCCAGACGAGCGCCTCGAACTGCTCGTCGGTGGCGTTCTCCGGCAGCGCGGGCGGCTTTACGGGCTCCTTGCCGAGGGCATCCGCGTCCACGCCGGGGACGCGCACCAGATTCCCGTCGAAGTACACGGTAAAGCTGCCGCCCATGGCCTGCGTGATGTAGACGAGCGAATCCAGGGGGATCGTAACCGGGATCCCCGAGGGAACCATCAGTCCCCCCACGTCGCGTTTCACCACGACGGGTTCGTTGTCCGCACTGCTCATCGGGATGGATCCATCTTTTCGGTCGTCACGGTTCCAGGGGACGCATCGAGGGCCGCCAGCAGCGTCTTCCAGGGGAGCGTGGCGCACCGGATCCGCGACGGATACTGGCTAACCCCCGCCAGTGCCGCGAGGTCCCCGGAGAGATCTTCGGCACCGGACGTCATGGCCCTCTCGAACTCTCCCGCCAGGGCCCTGACGTCGGCGCCCGCGCGTCCCTTCGTCGCCTCGGTCATGAGCGAGGCCGAGGCGACGCAGATCGCACAGCCCGACGCTTCGAAAGCGATGTCGGTCAGGTCACCGTCGCGGACCTGCGCATAGACCCGGATCTTGTCGCCGCACAGCGGGTTATGGCCTTCGGCCTCCCGGTCGTGGGGCTCCATCCGGCGCTGGTTGCGGGGGTGCCTGCTGTGATCGAGCACGATCTGCCGGTAGAGGTTCTGCAGGTCGGGGGCCGGCGCGGACATCACGCGAACATCCGCTGCGCGACCCGGACACCGTCGACGAGCTGGTCGATCTCGCCGGTGGTGTTGTAGAACGCGAACGAGGCGCGCGCAGTTCCGGTGAGCCCGAAACGCTCCATCACCGGCATCGCGCAATGGTGGCCGGCGCGTATCGCGACGCCCTGCTGGTCCAGGACGGTGCCAAGGTCGTGGGGGTGAATCCCGTCCACGTTGAAGGACACGACGCCGGCCTTGTGCCGGGCCGTACCCACGATCTTCAGCCCGGGAACCTGCACGAGTGCCGCCGTGGCGTAGGCAAGCAGTTGCGCCTCCCGGGCTGCAATCCTGACCATCCCGATCGAGGCCAGGTAACGGATGGCCGCCGCGAGGCCGACGGCGCCGGCGATGTGCGGGGTGCCCGCCTCGAAGCGGTACGGCAGCTCGTTGTAGGTCGTGCCGCTGAAACTGACGCTCAGGATCATGTCGCCGCCACCCTGCCACGGGGGCAGGTCCTTCAGGATGGCCTCCCGGCCATAGAGCACGCCAGTACCGGT
>JAOUIC010000522.1 GCA_029884275.1 Gemmatimonadota bacterium
CGGCCGATCTCTTCGACGGTCAGCGCCTCCTCGGCCCGGAGCGCGAAGGCATACCCGGAGGCACCTCCCGTCAGGCAGAGGCGGTGGAGGCACTCGAGAGACGCGGGTTCGGGAGCGTCGAGCGCCAGCTGGATCGTCGCCCCGGCGCTGGCATGCACCCCGATGGCCAGCATCCGGTGGTGCGGGTCGAGGGCCAGAACCCCGATGCGGCGACCTCGCCCCGCCATCACCGCGGCGAGCCGGCTGGCCGTTTCCCCCGGCCTGTCAGCCTGCACCGCGATCCATTCAAATGCGCCGGCGCGCCCGCAGCAGGCGGCGCGTTCGACGGCCACCGGCAGGGACACCGGATCGAGTTCGGTCCACTCGTGCTGGTGGCCGACAGCCTCGACCAGCATCCGGAGATCAGCCAGTCGGTGGATACCTGCCAGCCGGGTTCGGTCCATCCTGCCTCCATGGTGACACTCGCCATGGTAGGCCCGGACCCGGTTTAGTTTGGTAGCGAATCGCCGGCGGCCGGTGCGAATTATCCCGGACTGCGGCTCCCCCCAACGCCTGTGACGGAGATCAGCATGTTCGCTTCAAGCGCACCACTGAGGTGGCCTGGGCCTGGCGGTCGCTGCGCGCTGCTCCTCTGCCTGCTGACCGCGCCGCTGGCGGCGCAGGAGCGGGGCCTGTTCCTGGTGACGAAGGGTCTGGACACCCTGGCGGTGGAGGAGGCCCAACGTGACACGGTCGAGCTGTATGGCACATTGACCCGCCGCCAGGGGGAGGTGGGCGAACGGATCCGCTACCGCGTGGGGGTGCTCGATGACGGATCGGCCCCGCTGGTCAACCTCTCGGTCTGGCGGATCGACGATCCCGAGGAGTCGCCTGCCCGGCAGAGTGTGCGGGTGATCTTCAAGGAGGACAGCGTGGCGGTGGACGAGGCCAACCGCTGGGGTGGGATCACGACCCGTGTGATGGGCACCGAGCGCGGGGCCATTCCCTACCTTCCCGGCTCGACCGCGTTGCTGGAACTCGGCACCCGCCGCGCCGCGGGCGAACCGGGAGGGGAGGCCGTCCTGCCGCTCTTCAACCTCGGGGGCGGGCAGACGGTGCATGGACAGGTGCGTCGAGTCGCCCGCGATTCGGTGACTCTCACGATCGGGGCGCTGGAGTACCGGCTGCAGGTGGACAGCGCAGGCCGGATCCTCGGGGGGATCGTCACGGGGCAGGATGTGAGGCTCAGCCGCCTGGCCGGAGGGGCCGTCCCTGAGTGATCGCCTACGAGGCCGAGTTCACCTCGACCCCGTAGGTCCGGCCGCGCCACTCGACCCGCGCGCGACCGCGGGCGGTCGAGCGCAGGATGATGAAGAGGGACAAGGCGGCGCCCACGGGATAGAGCAGACCATACCAGGGAGGAATCTGCATACCGGCACTGATCAGGGTCCAGAACGCCAGGGACGCCCACACCGCCTGCCAGACGAAGGGATGGACCGGGCTCGCCAGCACACCGATGCCGGCGAGGGCGACGAGGCATACTGGCACCAGCCAGCCGAGCATGACCACGGCGAGCACCACCGGGGACAGGGCGCGCCGGACCGGGCTGTCGGGGAACGACCGGCGGCCACCGAGGTACAGGTTCTTGGTCCAGCCTTCGATCAGGTGGGGGAGGCCGGTGTACATCCGGGTCTCCATCAGCGATTCCGCGAAGGCGAAGTACAGCTTCCGGCCCGACCGCCAGAACGCCTGCGCCAGCGCGAGGTCCTCGGCCACTTCGCCCCGCACGGCCGCGTGGGTGCCAACCGCCTCGTAACTCGTCCGCCTGACGCAGACGAACTGCCCGTTGGCGATGACGTCGCGCTCGCGCCGCGCCCGGTTGACGGTGTCGGGGTGGAAGCGGAGTCCCAGCAGGACCCAGATCTGCGGCATGATCACCCGTTCCCAGAAGGTGACGCATCGCTGGCGCGGCGCGATCGTCACCAGGTCGGCCGACTCCGAGTGGAGCGCACCCACGGCGTGGGCCAGGAGCGCCGGTTCGTGGCGGGTGTCGGCATCGGTGAAGACCAGCACGTCGCCGGTCGCGGCCTGGTACCCCTGCCGGCACGCCCATGGCTTCCCGTACCATCCGGGCGGGAGCTGCTCCCCGGCGACGAGGCGGAGGCGGGGGTCGGACTGGGCCAGCCGCGCGACCTGGTCGGCGGTGTCATCGGTGGAGCGATCGTCCACCAC
>JAOUIC010000049.1 GCA_029884275.1 Gemmatimonadota bacterium
AGCGCCGAGCCGCACTTGCCACAGAACCGGGCCCACGCCACGAACGGCGCCCCGCACCGCGCGCAGTTTCCCTCAGGGGACGGGAGCGAGGAATCGAGCTGCCGCACCAGCTCGAGGAAGAACTCCTGCCCGCTGCTGCCCCGAGTGACCCGCAGCGCAACCAGTCCGGGGTCCGCCGCGGCACGCGCCAGGAACGACACCGATCCGTCACGCGCGCTCCGGGCGATCTCGCCGAGTACCTCGAAATCGGGAGCGGCCGCGGCCCGGACGGCCGCGAGCAGCGCGTCGTCCGCCGAGCCGGTCTCCGCACCTACGGCCGGCATGCTGAGGCGGGTGGTGCCACTCTGGCGCAACTCGCTCACGCGGTCGCCTTCCCTACTGGCAATCGGGCGCGCGCTCCCGCCGCTCCGCCCACGTGACTTCGAGGTCGCTCCGCCGCACCCGCACGATATCGAGCGGGTACGCCGCCGCCGGGAACGGTCGGCAGGCCGTGATCGTGCGCACCACGGCCACGAAGACGCCGGTGCGGACCCCGGCGCTGTCGACCCGGATCTGATCGCCGGGGTGCATCTGGCCGGCCGCCGCCACCAGGACCATCTCCTGCGAGAAGTCGACCTGCGGGAGTGGGGGTGGCTCCCCCTGGGTGGACGTCGCCTGGGCCCACACCTGCTGCCAGGTGGCCATGTCCCGCACCGCGAGCCGGACCGAATCGGTGAAGGCCGGTCCGTCGTCGGAATACAGGCGCGTGCTCGCCGTCACGGGCGCCAGGGCCGCGACGACCGTCGGCGCCGCGCCTCCCCGGGCACACGCCGAAGCCGTCACTGCACCCATCGCCACCAGTAGCACCACGATTGGCCGTCGCATCGATCACCCAGGCTGAAGTCCCATCATAGTTAGCGCGCCACTCGGGAGACGCAACTGAGCCCGGTGAAGAACCCGGGGTCGAAGACCTGCGCGCCCGCCAGCACCACCTCCGCTTCGAGCACCACGGCCTCGCCCTGGACGTCGAGCGGCCACCGCACCACGGCCACCGATCCGCCGGACACCCACTCCCCCTGCTGGAACAGCCGGAACAGCGCCCACGTGCCGCGGTGCGCCAGGCGCACGTCGCGGCCGCGCACCTGGGCGGTCAACTCGACGTCGTTGGCCCGCGGCCCGACCCACGAGAAGGGACGCTGCGCGGTTGCCGTGCGGGTCCACCGGCCGGTGTAGCCGTCCACGCTCAACGACACCGTGGGGATGCCGTCGGAGAGCCGCGGTTTGAAGACGAAGTCGACGCGCGCCGTGTCGCCGGCCGCCCAGAGGGCGCGCGAGATCGCCGCGGCCTGATTGAAGAACCCGACGAACGCGTCCGCCACCGTTACCGGGGCACCCACCTGCGGCATGTAGCGGGAACCGCGCAGCGCCAGCGACCCCTGCAAGTAGTCGTTGTAGAAGCCCCACAGCGCGCCGCTCGTCGGCTGGAACATGCCGGCGACGTCGTCGTACGACGCTTCCGCCGCGCTCGTCCGATTGAACGGGTACCTCGTCACGAGCTGGCGGAACGGCGCGCAGAAGCTGGCACCCCGGCTGTTGATGGCAGCGCTGGGGAGCCCGCCCACCATCCGCTCGATGCGCGTGACGGGCGCCTCCATGAGCCGCTGGACGGTTCCGCTCACGACACCCGCCTCCCCCTGTGGCGGGAACGTGAGCGCCAGTTGGCGGACGGCGTCCTTGGCGGCGCGGGCACCCTGGAGCGTCTGGTCGGCAAGCGCCGACGCCTCGCCCGGCGACGCGCCGGCCGCCTGCTCCACCATGTTGCCGAGACCGATCAGCGCGTTCATGTACTCTTGGTTGGCGTCGCCGATGTACGTGTCCGTGACCCCGGGCGGGACCACCAGCTGCACCGCCCGGAACACCGGTCCCACCGTGACCGTGTCGACCGCCGTCTCCCGCGATGCCAGCGCGAGCAGCTGCAGCAGCGGCGACTGGTTGCCGCTCAGGACCCGGATCTTCCGCGCGGCGTCGGCCAGGCCGCCGAAATTGGCGAGCCCGGCAGACGTGAGGTACGTGGTCCAGTGGCGGATGTAGTCCGCCGAATAGCGGGCGCGCAGGGCGCGCTCGAGGGCGGTCAAGTCCACCTGCAACTGGGCGGTCTCGCCCACCACCCAGTCCTCGGCCCGCAGGAACTCGTCCACCCGGGTCAGCGCGGAATCCATCGCGGCCCACCCGGCCAGGGTGTAGGCCGCGGGCACCTCGTACGAGCCGGTGACCACGGTCCCCGCGGTGGGGAAGGTGCGCGCGAAGCGAATCGGCTCACCCGACCGACCGGCCCGCGCCACCATGAGCTGGTACAGCTGGTCCGGGCCGGCGTAGCGGCGCAGCAGGTCGCGGGTGCGGGCGATCACCGCGGCGTCGCCCTCGATGCCGCAGCCGCCGTCGCGACAGAACGTCCCCGCGTAGAACGTGAACTGCGCGCGCGCCAGCTCGGTGCGCTCGGCGTCGAGCTGGCGGCCGTCGAGCCACCGGTCGAGCAGAACCGGCACCAGCAGGGCGGTGTCGAGCCGGTCGGTGCGATTCGTGATCATCAGGTACGCGCGCAGCAGGTCGTACCCGCGACCGTAATCGCCCGCCGGGGCACCCGCTGCCTGCGGACCCGCGTCGGGCAGGCCCCGCAGCGCCCGGTAGAGGGCCCCGCGCGCGGGGATGACCAGGAGCCGTTCGACCCGGTCGCGATACAGCGGCCCGGCCGCCCGGGCGAGGGCGTTGCCGGTGTACAGCCCCCACCCCAGCCGCAGTGGCCGACCGTCCGCCCGATAGCGCTCGAGTCTGGCCAACTGCACGCGCAGCGCGTCGAGCCGCTGCAGCGTCTCGACGTCCGGCACGCCCGGATCGCTCACGTCGGCGGGCGGCATATCGCGCGCCGCGGCCCGGACGTCGCGCGCCAGTCGCCGGTTGGTCACGAACGAGGTGGCAAACCCGAGCGCCAGCACCAGGCTCACGGTGGCGGCGGCGGCGAGCAGCCCCCGGCGCACCAGCCCGACCCCCGACCCGCGCTTGGCGACGGCCGCGGGCGCGCGATCCTGGAGGACGACATCCCGAAACACCCGACCCAGAAAGACCCACTCCGGCACGCGGCGGCCCGTGGTGGGTGCCGGGGCGGCGACCGCCGCCACCATGGCGTCGCTGAACGCCGCGGTCGCCCGCCGCACCCTGCCGGCCGCTGGGGGCGGGACTTGCACGGCCTCCGCGTCCTGGACGTAGCGCGCGCGCACGCCGGTGAAGTAGAAGCCGCGGAGCACCGGGCTGGTCGCCAGGTGACGCGGACGGCACAGCTCGACCAGGAACTGCACCGCGGGAGCCTCGAGCTTGTGCATCTCCCGGGCGAACTCGTACGCGGCGCCGCGCCGCGTCTGGTCGGACTCGCGCGCCAGCCAATCGAGGCGGCTCGCCGCGAGCGCGTCGGTGACCTGCCGGAACGCGCCCGCGACCCTCGCGAACTGTTGCTCCGCGTACACGCCCGCCGTGAGCCGGTCCGGCCAGCGGAGCGCGGCGCCGAGCGCCTCCCAGACCTCCTCGCGGGTGCAGTGCGCGACGAACTCGGCGAAATACGGCACGCGGTCCAGCTTCGTGAACCAGACGTACACCGGGAGCTGGACACCCATCTCGCGCGCCAGCTGGACCAGGGCCGCGCGCAACTGCTTGGCCACCCGCAGCGGCGCGGCCGCGTCGCCCCCGACGAATGTCTCCAGCGACACGCAGACCAGAGCGGCGCGCGCGGCCTGCGGGCGGCCGGTGATGGCGGCGGCCATCCGGGGAGGCCGCAGGCGCCGGACCAGCCGCGCCCAACCGCTGGGCGAGTCGAGCAGCGCGCCACCGGCTTCCACCACCACGGTGTCGTGCACGTACCAGACGTTGATCGCGCCGGTGGGACCCACCTGGTCGCCGTGGTAGACCGCGCCGGCCACGAGGTCGGGGTCCAGACCGCTCTGCGTCACCGACGTGGACTTGGTGCTTCCGGCCGGTCCGAGCAGCACGACCATCGGGCGGCGCACGAACCCGCGGGCGCCGGCCGGGCCCACGGCCGCGAGCCGGGCCCGCGCCGTCGCAAGTGCCGAGTCCAGCTCGTCGTGCGCCGCGGCGGCCGCGCGCCGGCCGGCGGGCCGGAGGAACCACAGGACGACACCGGCGGCGGCGGCACCGAGGACCCACAGCCCGATCCGCAGCACCCAGAGCTTGGCCCCGGTCAGGCCCGCCCACGACCCCACGAACCACACCAGGACCACGAAGATGAACAGGATCCCGAACAGGGTCACCCGGGGCAGCATCGGTGCGCGCGGTGCCACCGGAGGGGTGGGGGGTCTCATGGCAGCGGCCCCGCCAGGGCCCGCACCGCGGCCGGCCCGGCACCGAGCGAGATCTTGAACCCGATGAACAGGACGAACGCGATCACGACGCTCGCCACCGCGACGAGTGCCAGGCGCATGAACCAGGGATCGGCCGGTGGCCGGATCCGCTCCTCGGGCGGCGGCGCCCACGTGGGGCACAGCGTGGCCCGTGTCCCGCGCCACCGGTTGATGGACTGGCTGGCGGTGGCGATCCAGTGCTGGCGCTCCGCCTCGCCGCCACCCGCGTACCGGCCACGGAACCCGAGCAGCAGGCAGAGCAGGTACACCTCCAGCACGTCGGCCGCTCCCTCGGGATCCTGACGGCCCAGCAGCTCGCGGATCCGCTCGAAAAAGGCGTCACCGCCCACGTGCCCGCCGAACAGCTCTTCCTGGAGCGGGCGGCGCGCCCACTGCCCGAAGGCTGCCTGGCGTGACTGCAGCACCGATTCGTCGAGCAGCACCACCACGGCGTAGACCGCCAGCCGGACGTCCTCGCTGGCGTAGCCGCCCTGGCGCGCGTCCTCGTGCGCGACCGACAGGAGCTGCTTGAAGTGGTTGCGGAACGTCTCGGGATCGGTGACGTCACTCCGATCGTCGCGGAGCCGGACGCCGGCGGTCAGGGCCTCCTGGAACGCCATGGCCAGGCGCCCTGGCCGCGGGCCGCCTTCGGCACCATGCGCCGTCACCGACCCGTCCTTCGGCGTGGCGGGGCGTGCACCGTCACCCGGACGCCCCCGCCTTCGCGTCGAGCAGGACCCACAACTCGACCTCCGCCGCGGCCAGCGCCTGAGGCAAATAGACGCCGACGTCGCCGGTCTGGGTCAGCGATGCCCAGCAGGGACCGCTCTGGCCGATGTGGAAGTACTGTGTGCCGGGCGTCGCGGCCAGCCCCGACGGTGGGATCGTCAGGTGCTCGAGCGGGAGGCCGGGGAACGCTTCCTTCACGAGGCGCGCGATGTGTTGCGCCGAGCAGACCTTCATCAGCTTCGGCACGGCGGACACCAGCGGCGTGGAGTCGGCGCCGGGCGCCCCGACGCGTACCCCCAGCACCCAGCGGGTCGTCGGCCCGAAGCACCGCCGGTCGGACACCTTGCCGGTGAGCAGCAGCTTGCGCGAGCGATCCAGCGGAATGGCGATCGCGTTGCTCGACGCGGCGAGGTCGAGGTGGCCGCGGATGTGCCGGTCGAGCGCCGTGAGCACGTCGCCGAGCTGATCGTGATCGTAGAGCGGCAGGGTGCGCGGATGCGCGTCGAGCGCGAAGGTGCAGAGCGCGCCAGCCAGCCGGCTCAACTCCAGGTACAGCGCCTCGGGCCGCGAGCGACGGACCGAGAGGTGATGCCGCAGGCCCGCCAGCCCGGTCTGAATGGCGTGCGCCAACCAGTAGCTGGCGACGTCGCGCGGGGCACCGCCCCGCGCGCGCCCTTCCTGCGCCAGGGCCTCGGACTTGGCGTCGAGGATGTCCACCAGGCGCTGGAGCAGCTCCATCACCCGGTCGCTGGCGCCAATCTGCAGCACGGGCGGGACGAAGTCGGGATCGTACGCGAGCAGGCCGGAGGCGTCGCGGCGGACCTGCGCGACCGGCAGGGTCACGAGGGTGTCGTCCAGCTCGCCGTCGAGCAGCAGGGCGAAGTTCTTGCGCGCCACGCCCACCGGCCGGGAGTCTTCGCCCGTCGTCTCGTCCGGCGTGTCGGCGACCGCGGCCACGTAGCGCCGATCCTGCTCGCCCGCGTCCACACCGAGCGCGCAGTTGGCGCCGCCCGGACGATACGGCGGGATCGCGAGGTGCACGCGTTGGACGTCCTGCGTCGGCGAGAACAGGGAGCGGATGTCGCGGGGCTCGGGAAGCGGATCGGCTTCCGGGAAGTGGAACGAGAGCCCGTCGGGCATGATCCCGCGGGCATGCAGCAACGCGACCGTGCCGTTGCGCAGGGCCTCGACGTCGAGCGCGAGGCCAACGAGCCCGTACGGTTTGTGGTAGAGACTGGTCAGCGCCGCGGCAATGGAGCGCTCGAAATACCGGCTCTGACCCTGGAAGTGGTGCTGGGCCAGAGGCATCCCCTCGCGCCAGAGCACCCGCGCCGATAGCTCCATGCTCTCCCCGCGTCGAGCCCACCGACCCCGCCTGCCGCGACGCGGCTGCGCGACCCGATGAAGATTTGCCAAACTCCGACGGCGGCTATAATTATACCACGTCACCAACCAGAGCAAGCGGCGCCGTGCGCGGTGCTCGTCGCTGTTTCGCGGCGGTTCGTCCGCACCGTCCGGTGCCCTCACGGCGCAATTGGGACGGGTTCATGTCATCCTCGACCATACCCCACTGCCCATGACCGGAGCCGAGCTTCGCGCTCAGTTCGCCTTCGGGCGCCAGGTGGCCACCGGACCAGTCGCGACTCACTACGCGCGCGACCAAGCCGGCAAGTTCGTCATGATCCACCTGCTGGAGGGGGTCGCCGAATCCGGACGCGCGACGTTGCTGGAGGCCGTGCGGCACCTCCCGGCGGCCGACCGCGTGCGGGTGCTGCAACAGATCGAGGTGGACGGCGCCCCGGTGATCATCACGGAGTATCTGGAGGGATTCACCACGTTCCCCGCCTGGCTGGCGAGTCACGCGGGGCCGGGGGCGCCGGCGCCAAGCGCTGACGCCGTGCCGGCCACTCCGCCGCCCGCGCCACCGGCACGGGAGGAACGTCCGCGCCCGGGCGAGTTCACCCAACTGTTCGGCGCCGCGGTGGACCTCACCGGCGCGCCGCCGCCCGCCGCCGCGAAACCGCCCGTGGCGCAACCGCCGGCTGCGACGCCACCGGTGGCGAAACCACCCGCTGCGCCGCCGTCCGCCACGCGGCCACCGGTGGTGCAACCACCTGTCATGCCACCAGCCGCCGCCGCGACGCCGCCCGTGGCGAAACCACCGGCTGCGCCGCCCGCGCCGAAGCCGCCCGACGTGCCTGCCCGCGAGGCACAACCAGCCGCGGGAGAGTTCACGCAGATGTTCGGCGACGCCGCGGACCTCCGCGGCGCGCCGCCGCCTGCCGCGAAGCCACCGGCCGCGACGCCGCCCGCGGCGAAACCACCGGCTGCGACGCCACCGGCCAAGAGCGTGCCGCCGGGCAGCCTCGATGAGACGCTGGTGCTGACGCCGTTCGATCCCGACGCGCCACGCCCGCCCGCGCCACCCCCACCGCCCAAGCCGCCCGCGGCGCCGACGCCCGCGCGACCGAAGCCCAAGGTCCGCTGGCGCGAGGACCCGCCGGCGCCGCCCGAGCCCGGGGCACCGCCCGTGGTACGCTGGAAGGAACCGCCGACCGGACCCGCGGCGCCGCCGCCGCCCACACCGCCACCCGCGCCGCGGCAGGCAACGCCCCCACCGGCGGCCACCGCACCGCGCGCGCCCGCGCCGCCGCCGAGCCCGCCGAAACCGTCCGCCGGCGAGTTCACGCAGATGTTCGGCGCGGCCGGAGAGGAACCGACGCCTCCCCCCCCAACCACTCCGCCGACGCCCGGGAGCTTCACGGAGGTCTTCCGGCCGGCACCGGAGCCGCCGGTTCGCCCACCACCCCGCGAGCCCGAGGGCGGCGACTACCTCAAGGCCTTGCAGGAAACGCCGCCACCGCGGCGCCAGTCGCCGGAGCCACCACCACCGCCGCCTGCGAAGACGAGCGACGGGGGGCCGCTGTCGCAGCCCGGCGAGTTCACCCGGCTCATGGCTGGGTTGCCGAGCACGCCGCCGGGCGCTCCTCCCTCGGCCCCGCGCACGCCCCCGGCCGCGCCGCCATCGGCGCCGCGCACACCCCCGGCCGCACCACCGCCATCGGCGGCACCGTCGCCCGGGTCGTTCACGCAGATCATCGGGGGCCCGCCGCCGGTGGCTCAGCGCGCTCCGGCGCAACCGTCCCGCCCGCCCGCGCAACCGATGGAACCGGTGGAGCCGGTCGACGACGACGCGGGCGAACCCGCGGGGCGCGATCCGCGCACCACGGTGCTGATCGTGGCGTTGGGCGTGGTAGGGTTGGCGGCGGTGATCCTGGTGCTGTTCATCGCGCTGACGTAGCGCCGCGCACCCCGGCCGGCCTCACTCGGTCGGCAGAATGACGACCAACTCCAGTTGCGGACTCGGGAAGTCCTCCGGCACGTACGCCGCCAGCGAGCGCCCGCGCGCGACACCGTCCCAGTCGGCCCCCGAGCGGCCAACCCGGAAATACAGGTAGCCGAGCTTGACGGGCACCGCGCTCGGTGGCGTGGGCACGTGCTTC
>JAOUIC010000523.1 GCA_029884275.1 Gemmatimonadota bacterium
CAAGATCACGAAATCGGAAAACGCCTGCGTCCTCGGCAAGGCGTGGTTCAAGGAGCACGGCATCGAGGACCGGCCCGCCGCGCTGATCGACGGCCGTCCGGCGACCACGGCGGAGGGGATCGAGGAGGCGGCCCAGATCCTGGCCAGGGCGCGGTTCCCGATCATCTACGGTCTCTCGGATACCACCTGCGAGGCGCAGCGCGTCGCGGTGGGGATCGGGGACATGATCGGCGGCACGGTGGACACCACCACCTCCGTCTGCCACGGACCCACCGGTATCGCCTTCCAGGGCGTGGGCGAGAGCACCGCCTCGCTCGGCGAAGTCAAGAACCGGGCGGACCTGATCATCTTCTGGGGCGGCAACCCGGCCGAGGCCCACCCGCGACTCTTCTCCCGCTACGCGGTCACCGCCAAGGGGATGTACACCCCCAACGGGAAGAAGGACCGCACCGTCGTCCTGGTGGACGTGAGGCGGACGCCGAGCACCCCGGTGGCCGACATCTTCATCCAGGTCAAGCCGCGCACCGATTTCGAGGTGCTCTGGGCCCTCCGGGCGCTGGTGAAGGGCAAGCCGGTGTCGCCGTCCATCGAGGAGAAGACCGGGGTGTCGCTGGCGGTGCTGCAGGACCTGGCCGACCGGATGAAGAAATGCAAGTACGGCGTGCTGTTCTTCGGCATGGGGCTGACCATGACCCGGGGCCGGCACTTCAACGCTGGCGCGCTGCTCGCGCTCGCGACCGACCTCAACGAATTCACCCATTTCGTGGCCGCGCCGGTGCGCGGCCACGGCAACGTGACTGGCGCGGACAACGTCGTGTCGTGGCAGACGGGCTACCCGTTCGGGGTGAACTTCAGCCGCGGCTATCCGCGCTTCAATCCTGGCGAGTTCACCACGGTGGACACCCTTTCGCGGGGCGAGGCGGACGCGGCGCTGATCATCGCGAGCGATCCGGCCTCGAACTTCCCCCAGCCGGCCATCGAGCACCTCAAGCGGATCCCGGTGATCACCCTCGACCCGAAGTCCAGCGTCACCAGCCAGCTGGCCCGGGTCGCCTTCACCACGGCGACCTACGGCATCAACGTGTCCGGCACGGTGTACCGGATGGACGGCGTCCCGATCACCCTGCGGCCGGCCTTCAAGTCGCCCTATCCGAGCGACGAGTTCATCCTCTGCGGCATTCGCGACCGGGTGCGCGAGCTGCTCGGGGGGAACCGTCTCCCCCCGGTCGAAGCCCCGTCCGCCACCTGACGCCCGCACCACGGAGCCCCGCGTGGGATCGGCATTCCGGATTGTAAACGGCCGGGTCTACGACCCAGCAAACGGCGTGAACGGCGTCGTGCAGGACCTCTGCATTCAGGACGGCAAGATCGTGGCGGAGGCGCCGGCGAACGCGCGGCGTCTCGACGCGGGCGGCCTCGTCATCATGCCAGGTGGCGTGGACATCCACTGCCACATCGCCGGGTCCAAGGTGAACATGGCGCGGAAGCTCCAGCCCGAGGATCACCGCCGCGACGTACACGCCCGGACCCGTTTCAACCGCTCCGGCACCGGCGGCACCGTCCCCTCCACCTTCGCGACCGGCTATCGCTACGCGGCCCTCGGCTACACCACCGCCATGGAGGCGGCGGTCACCCCGCTGGGCGCGCGCAGCACGCTGGAGGAACTGCACGACACCCCGGTGCTCGACAAGGGGTTCTACGTGCTGGTGGGGAACAACGTCCTGATGTACCGCCTGCTGCAGGAGGGACGCCTCGAGGAGTTCCGGCACGCGCTCGCCTGGTGGCTCGCCGCGACCAAGGCGTACGCCCCGAAGCTGGTGAGCCCGGGCGCCGACGAGATGTGGAAGGGGCGGCGCAACGCCAACATCACCCGGCTGGACGAGCAGATCGAGGGGTTCGACCTGACGCCGCGGAAGGTGATCTCCGCCTTCATCGACGCGGCGAATGACCTCGGGCTCCCGCACCCGGTGCACATCCACTGCAACAACCTCGGCCACACCGGCAACTGGGAGACCACCCTCGACACGATGCGAACGGCCGGGGGGCGCCGGCTCCACGTCACCCACATCCAGTTCCACAGCTACGGCTCGGTGGCGGGCAAGGCCACCGACAACCCGACGTCGCGCGCCAAGGACATCTCCGACTACATCAACGCCCACCCCAACATCAGCGCCGACGTCGGGGCGGTGATGTTCGGGC
>JAOUIC010000525.1 GCA_029884275.1 Gemmatimonadota bacterium
CTTCGGGTCGCCGTCCTCGTCCATCTTGTTCGGGTCGTAGACGTCTTCCAGCGCCACGGCGCCAAGCACGCGCTCCCGCAGCGACTCGATGACATCCTCGCCCTCCTTGAGCGCGCTGATCTCGAGGCCGAGGATGGTGCCGCAATCTTCCTCGGTGATGGTCACGTCCTGCGCCACGTCCACGAGGCGGCGCGTCAGGTACCCGGCGTCGGCCGTCTTGAGGGCCGTGTCCGCCAGGCCCTTTCGGGCGCCGTGCGTCGAGATGAAGTATTCGAGCACCGTGAGACCTTCACGGAAGTTCGACTTGATCGGGCTCTCGATGATTTCGCCGATGCCGCCGGTCAGCTTCTTCTGCGGCTTGGCCATCAGGCCGCGCATCCCGGCGAGCTGCCGGATCTGGTCGCGGCTGCCGCGGGACCCGGAGTCGAACATCATGAAGACGGGGTTGAACCCGCCACGCGAGGCGCCCATGTGCTTGATCATCGCCTCGGCCACGTCGTTGTTCGCGTGGGTCCAGGCGTCGATCACCTTGTTGTACCGCTCACCGAAGGTGATCTGGCCGGTGTTGTAGGCGCGCTGGAACCGCTGCACCCGCTTGTCGGCCTCCTCCAGGAGGGTGACCTTCTCGGCCGGGATCTCGAGATCCTCGATGCCGATCGAAATGCCACCCGCGGTGGCGTACTTGAAGCCGAATTCCTTGAGGCGGTCCAGGAAGACGACCGTGTCGGAGAGACCGGCCTCCAGGAAGCTCGTCAGCACCAGCTGTGAAAGCAGCTTCTTCCGCATCAGCGCGTTCCGGAAGCCGCCGCTCTCGATGATCTTGACCGGGATGATGCTGTTGAACAGCACGCGGCCCGCCGTGGTCGGAATCCACCCGGCCACGCGCTCCGGCGGGGAGCCGGCCGGCGGCTCGAACCAGTAGAAGATCGTGGTCTGGTACTCCACCGTGCCGTGCAGCAACGCCATCTCGATCTCGGCCAGCGTCGAGAAGAACGGTGCGTTCTTCCACCCCGCGCCCCGCTTGTTCAGGTCCACCTTGGTGCCGGTCAACGGCTCCTCGGCGCCCGGGGGGAGCTTGGTGAGGAAGTACGAGCCCAGCACCATGTCCTGCGACGGCTCCGCCACCGGGCGGCCGTCGGAGGGCTTGAGGATGTTGTTCGACGACAGCATCAGCACGCGGCACTCGAGCTGCGCC
Organism: Gemmatimonadota bacterium; assembly: GCA_029884275.1. GTDB lineage: Bacteria > Gemmatimonadota > Gemmatimonadetes > Gemmatimonadales > GWC2-71-9 > JADJOM01. Next base: position 1,196 of record JAOUIC010000525.1, read on the forward strand.
TCGTATGAGAGCGGCACGTGCACCGCCATCTGGTCGCCGTCGAAGTCGGCGTTGAACGCCGCGCAGACGAGCGGGTGGATGCGGATGGCCTTGCCCTCGACCAGCACCGGCTCGAACGCCTGGATGCCCAGGCGGTGGAGCGTCGGCGCGCGGTTCAGGAGCACCGGGTGGTTCTGGATGATCTCGCCGAGGATCTCGAACACCTCCTCGCTCTCGCGCTCCACGATCTTCTTGGCGCGCTTGACCGTCTCGGCGATCCCCTTCTCCACCAGCTTGTGGATGATGAAGGGCTTGAAGAGCTCCAGCGCCATCGCCTTGGGCAGGCCGCACTGGTGCAGCTTGAGCTCCGGGCCCACCACGATCACCGAGCGGCCGGAGTAGTCCACGCGCTTGCCGAGCAGGTTCTGGCGGAACCGGCCCTGCTTGCCCTTCAGCATGTCCGAGAGCGACTTGAGCGGACGCTTGCCGCGGCCGCGGATCGCCTTGGAGCGGCGCCCGTTGTCGAACAGCGCGTCCACCGCCTCCTGCAGCATCCGCTTCTCGTTGCGCAGGATCACCTCCGGCGCCCGGTGCGAGATGAGCTTCATCAGCCGGTTGTTGCGGTTGATCACCCGGCGGTAGAGGTCGTTCAGGTCGGACGTGGCGAAGCGCCCGCCGTCCAGCGGCACGAGCGGCCGCAGGTCGGGCGGGATCACCGGCACCACGTCGAGGATCATCCACTCCGGCTTGTTGCGCGTGCCGCTGTGGTCGCCCGAGTTGCGGAAGGCGTCGACGATCTTGAGGCGCTTGAGCTGCGCCTTCTTCTTGTGCTGCGACGTCTCCACCAGGATCTGGGCGCGGAGCTCGTCCGCCACCTTGTCCACGTCGAGGCGCTTGAGCAGGTCGCGCACCGCCGGCGCCCCGATGTCGGCGTGGAAGGCACTGTCGCCCTCCTCCTTCGCCTTCATCTTGAGCTGGAGGTACTGGTCCTCGTCGAGCAGCTCGTTGGCCGCGATCTCCTGCT
>JAOUIC010000524.1 GCA_029884275.1 Gemmatimonadota bacterium
ATCAGCTACCCGGGTTGGCTCGCCGCCATGGCCGGCATCAACCCGCATCCCGCCGTGAAGGCCATCTCGCCGCAGGCGCCGATGACCGACACCTGGATGGGCGACGACTTCTTCCATCAGGGCACCTTCCGACTGTCGTACGGCTTCGAATACAGCGCCGACATGGAGTTGTCGAACGACGGTTCCGTGCCGCTCCCGATCGATCGCCATGACACCTATGACTGGTACCTGGCGCAGGGACCGCTCTCCAGCCTCACGGCCCTTCTTGGTGGCCGGGTTCCGACCTGGACGAGCTTCACGCGCCACCCGGCATACGATGCCTTCTGGCAGGCGCGGGCACTGCCGCTGCAGCTGACCAGACTCAGTGTTCCCACGCTGACGGTGGGTGGATGGTGGGACCAGGAGGACCTGTACGGACCGATCGCGACCTACGCGGCGCTCGAGCGCCATGACGCCGCGGGCATCAACTTCTTCGTGATGGGGCCGTGGAACCACGGGGGCTGGGCCCGCGCCGGCGACAGCCTCGGCAGCATCGCGTTCGGAGGCAGGACGGGGGACCAGTTCCGAGCGGAGATGCAGGCACGGTGGTTCGCCTGGTGGTTGAAAGACCAGGGAACGCCCTATCAGGCCGAGGCACGGGTCTTCGATGCCGGAGTCAACCAATGGGTCACCTTCGACCAGTGGCCGCCCCTCAAGCAGACCACGACGCGGAAGCTGTACCTCCGCGGCGATGGGCGGCTGGGCTGGGAACCGCCCACCGAGACCCGGGGGAGCGACAACTATGTCTCCGATCCGGCCCATCCGGTCCCTTACCGCGAACGCCCCATCGAGACCACCTACAACCCCCGAGGATCCCGGTGGGGCAGCTGGATGACCGAGGACCAGCGCCAGGTGCACAACCGCCCCGACGTGCTGTCATGGGAGACCGAGCCACTCACCGAAGACATCACCATCGCGGGCGACATCCTGGCTCGCCTCTTCGCCTCGACCACCGGGCGGGACGCCGACTGGGTGGTCAAGCTGATCGACGTCTATCCCGACTCGAGCGCTGAACTCGCGCCAAGGATGGGCGGGTTCCAGCTGATGGTCGCGGGAGATGTTCTCCGCGGGCGGTATCGCGAAAGCTTCTCCCACCCGACCCCTCTGGTTCCGAATAAGGTGGCACGCTTCACCGTGGACCTTCACCAGCAGGCGTACACCTTCCGGAAGGGGCACCGGATCATGGTGCAGGTGCAGAGCAGCTGGTTCCCGGTGTACGACCAGAACCCGCAGACCTGGGTACCGAACATCTTCGAGGCGAAGCCTGCGGATTTCCGGGCCCAGACGCACCGGATCGAACGGAACAGCGGCCACCCGTCGCACCTCGAGCTGCCGGTGCTCACCCGGTGATCATCGAATCGCTGGTCACCACCCTCGACGTCGGCGGAACGTTGAACTGCGCCCCCATGGGCGTGGAGTGGGGAGACGATGTCATCGTGATCAAGCCCTTCGCCGACACGGCCACCTGCCGGAACCTCGCCGCCACCGGCGTGGCGGTGGTGAACCTCACCGACGACGCGCTGCTGTTCGCCAAGGCGGTCGCCGGCCATCCCGATGCCGTGAATCCCCCGACGATGGCCGCGGCTCGCGTCACGGGGCGGGTCCTCAAGGCCGCCTGCACCTGGCGCGAGGTGGAGGTCACCGCGAGTGAAGTCCCATCGCCCCGCGCCCGCTTCACCACGCGGGTCGTGCACCGCGGCAGCCAGCGCGAGTTCCTCGGCTTCAACCGGGCCCGGCACGCCGTGCTCGAGGCGGCGATCCTGGCGACACGGACCCACCTCATCCCGGGCGCCGAGATCCGCGCCGAATTCGACCGGCTGAGGATCATCGTGGAGAAGACCGCCGGCCCCGATGAACGGATGGCGATGAAGCTGCTGGAGGATTACGTGACGCCACGACTCATGGAGACGCCGGCCAGGTGACGCCCCCCGAACGCCCCGCTCGAGTCATTGTACGGGCCCCGGCGCGGCTGCACTTCGGGACGCTCGACCTGCGGGGCCACCGCGGGCGGCGCTTCGGGGGCATCGGTGCCGCCATTCCGGCGCCTGCGGTCGACCTCGAAGCGACGCCGGCCGCGGAATTCACCGCCGAGGGTCCTGACGCGGGGCGGGCGCTCGAGTTCGCACGCCGCTACGGCGAAACGACCGGCCTGCCGGGCG
>JAOUIC010000526.1 GCA_029884275.1 Gemmatimonadota bacterium
GCGCGATAGGTACGGCCGTGTCCTGGCCTATCTATGGTACGAGGGCCAGATGGTGAACTGGTGGATGGTCCGCGAGGGATGGGCGGTGGCGTACCGCTACGAACCGGACGTGCGGTGGGCGGGCGACCTCTCGAGGGCCGAGACCGCCGCGCGGGGGGAGAAGCGCGGGCTCTGGGCCGTCGGAGGGTTCACCTGCATGCCATCCGACCATCGGAAGAAACGCTGCTGACGCCCAGCGCCTTGCTGCGAGCCCCCGGCTCAGGAAGGCCTGTGGCGCCGCACCGACCCCTCGACGGCGGCGGCGTGCTTCGCCTCGATTCCATCGGCGCCGTTGACCGTGATTCCCAGGTCGCGGAGCAGTCCGTCATGCAGGTCGTAGATCCAGCCATGGACGATCAGGTGCTGTCCTCGGCGCCAGGCATCCTGCACGATGGTGGTGCGGCAGACGTGCATCGCCTGTTCCAGCACGTTGAGCTCCGACAGGCAGTCCACCGGCTCGTGGTCGCCGGCCAGGCCATCGAGCGCCCCGCGGTAGCGCGCGGCGACATCCTGCACGTGCCGCAGCCAGTTGTCGACCAGACCGACCGGCTGGCCTCGCCAGGCGGCCTGCACGCCGCCACATCCGTAGTGGCCGCACACGATGATGTGCTCGACCCTGAGGACGTCCACGGCGTACTGCAGGACCGAGAGGCAGTTGAGGTCGGTGTGCACCACGACGTTGGCCACGTTGCGGTGCACGAAGAGCTGACCGGGAGGGAGATTCACGATCTCGTTGGCGGGGACCCGGCTGTCGGAGCAGCCGATCCAGAGATAGCGGGGGCTCTGCTGGGCGACGAGGCTCGCGAAGAAGTCGGGCCGGGCGCGCACCATGCCGGCGGCCCAGGCCCGGTTCTTGGCGAGCAGATCGGAGAGATCGTCCATGGTGGCTCCGGAGTGATCCATGCCGCCGGCAGCTACTCCTTCGGCTTCTGCTTCTTGCCGAGATAGATCCGGCCCGTTCCTGTGACCACCCGGTTGTACACCTCGCCGCCACCGGAGCTCTCGTCGGTGTCGGTCAGGCCGTGGGTGTAGCGCGCACCCACGGAGAGGATGTTGAGCCGGTACTCGACGTCGAACGAGAGCCCGAAATCGACGCCGGGAACCCGCCCTTCGATGTCGCGTTCGGCCGTGAACTTCGAGCCCCCCGATGTCCTGGCCTCGTACCGGTCGGTCGCGCCGGTGCGGAATCCGATCTGGGGTCCGGCTCCCAGCCGGAGTCCCTTTTCGCGGTTCGGGGCATAGCGCAACAGGATGGGAATGTCCACGTAGCTGAGCTTTCGCTCCATGGTGCCGTTGGCCACCTGTGAGTCGAAGCTCGGGTCGCCGGTGAGCACCGGGTCGAGATCCTTCGCCCCGCGGGCAGAGACCGGCAGGACGCTCCCGCCGAGGTGGACGTGCTCCGAGAAACGCCAGTCGGCGAAGAGGCCGAACACACCCTGGTTCATCCGCTCGGCGCCTTTCATTCCGTCCAGCGTCGCGAAATTGACGCCGACCTCAAAGCCCACGTTGAACGTCTCCGAGCTGAGCAACTCTCCAAAGAGCATGCCCATCAGGACCTGGGCGTCGGCCCGTGCGGGGGACAGGGAAAGCAGGAAGGTGAGCCCGGCGAGGTGTCGCCATCTGGCGCGGCTCTGCAAAACGGTCATCTTGGCAGCTCTTCAAGTTGGAAAGGTTCGATCCAAACACGGACGCCGGACGCTGCCGCGACCGGACGACGGCCGGCGGATGGTAGCACGGCAGGTGAAAGATGTCTTGTCGCCCGCCGTAAGGCGAATGCACCAACGCGGAGGATGTCCATGGAAGGGGAGGAGATGCATGCGACCAGGCCACGCCGGTGTCGTCATGCGGCACGGGCGGCACTCCTCGGGGGAACGCTGCTGGCTCTGCCGGGGGGAGCCGCTGCGCAGGGTGTCGTGGATTCCAGCGCTGCATTCCAGGCCTCGCTCATTGCGGCGGAAGCGGCGGCGAGCGGCCTTGCCGCCGAAGCCGGGCTTGGGCCCGCACTGGTAGCGGTCGGGGCCGATGACCTCGTGCTGGTCTACCCCGGCGCGCCGGTTCTGAGCGGCCGTGAGACGGTGCGGCAGTTCCTGGCTTCCCAGCCGGACACCGGCAGCCAGCGGCTCCACTGGGTTCCGCTCAACGCCGAGGCCCCGGGCGA
>JAOUIC010000527.1 GCA_029884275.1 Gemmatimonadota bacterium
AGGATGAGGCGTTCTTCGGCGTCGGTGTTGATGATCTCGATGCTCTTGCCCGAATGGCTCCGGATCACGTCACCCGGCTTGATCGCACGCCCCCCGGGCATGTTCTCGGTGCTCGGGATCAGGCCGACCACGCGCACCTTCGGCTTGACCCGGCCCAGCATCTCGAAGGTCCCCAGCACCGCGGCGGCGCCGGACATGTCGTACTTCATGTCCTCCATCTTGTCGGCCGGCTTGATGGAGATCCCTCCGGTGTCGAAGGTCACGCCCTTCCCGACCAGCACCACCGGGGCGCCCGCGGCCCCCTCGTACTCGAGCACGATGAAGCGCGGCTCTTCGGCGCTCCCCTGCGCGACGGCGAGCAGGCCTCCCATCCCTTCCTTCCGGATGGCCGCGAGGTCAAGCACCGTCACCTTGAATCCGTGCCGCTTGCCCAGCTCGGTGGCGACCTCGGCCAGGTGCCGCGGGGGACACATGTTGCCGGGGAGCACCTGGAGCCCCCGTGTCAGGGTCTGGCCGGCGGCGATCCCGGCGCCAGTGGCATGGCCGGTGATGAACTCGCCGGCGTCGGCCGGCGCCAGGATCACCGCCGTCTCGAGTGGCGGCTTCCGATCCTCCGGCGGCTCCTTGAGGTCGGGATAATGCCACGCGCCGTAAGCCAGGCCTTCCGCAATCACCTGCCCGGCATCCCTCGCCGAGACGGTTCCGCGCGCCTTGGGGCTCAGGTAGAACGCCATCCCGGGAACCCCGATCGCTCGCGCCCGTTTTGCGGCCACCGCGGCCGCGCGGCGGATTCGGGACCGGCTGGCATCCTCCGGCTTGCCCAGCCCGATGAGGAGGTAACGACTGGCCGGCCCTTCGGCGTGAACCAGCACCGTTTCGTCCTTCTTGCCGACGAAGTCACCGGCCTGGTACACCCGCCCGATGGCCCCTTTGGTCATGGCGTCGAGATGGGCGAGCGAGGGGGGCAGCGGCCCCTCGGGGACGGCGAGCGCCACGAAGGGCGAAGCGTGGTCCGAGGGCTGCAACGGGAGTACGGAAGTCGAGAGTGGCATGGGCAGGAATATACGGGTCAGTGATGGGTCGCGCCTCGTGCCCGCCGGGGGCCTCAGCGATCAGTTCGTGTCACGCCTCAAGCCCCTGCCATGCGCCGCTCAGGCCGCTGGCGGCTCCGAGGCGACCGGCGACATCGCGGATGCCGCGGCGGTGCCCGCCGGAACACCGTATTCGTCCCGATAGATCTGAAGCAACTGCAGGAAGTACGAGAGCGCCAGCGGCCCGATGAGAATCCCAAGCAGGCCGAAGTAGCCGATGCCTGCGATCGCCCCCACCAGGGTCACCAGGGGGTGAATGTTGGCATAGCGCCGGAAGATGAGGGGCCGAATCACCACGTCCACGTTGCCGGCGGCGACACCGATCAGCGACATGAAGATGGCGCTCCCCATCCGCTCGTCCATCACCAGGACCGCCGCAGCCGGGATCCAAACCAGGCCTGAGCCGACGATCGGCAGGACTCCGAACACGACCGTCACGGTGCCCCAGAAGACCGGGTTCGCCAGCCCGGTAAGCCAGAACGCGCTGCCGAGCATGATGCCCTGCGTGGTCGCGATCATGCCGATCCCGATGACGCTCGAGACCGTGATGTCATGGAAGCGGTGGCGCAGCAGCTCGCTCGCTCGCGGGGAAAACGGGATGTACGGCACCACCGCCGCCCAGGTCTCCTGGGCCCTGAGGAGGAGGTAGTACAGGATGAAGAGCGCGATCGTCAGGTTGAGCCCGATCCGGGTGGCCGTGCCGAGCAGACCGAAGGCGCTGCCCCCGAGCCAGGCCAGGCCTTCTTCCAGCGCCTGCGCCAGCCGCGGCCCGACCGGGTACCCGTACACCTCCAGCGATGACAGCCCTTCGAAGAACCGGCTCCGCAGCAGCGTCCCAGCGATGTCCTGCGCCTGGTTCGCCACCAGCACGGCGAAGCCGGCGGTGACGCCAAGGATGAGCGCCATGGCGGTGGCCACGACCAGGGCCGCCGCGGTGCGGGGGGCCACTTTCCCGCCGATCAGGGCGTGCACCGGCGAGAACAGCACGTACAGCACCAGCCCCCCGAGCAGCCCCGTGGCATACGGGGCTAGCGTGATCACGATCCCCGTCGCCAGGACCAGGATCAGGACGGCCGCCTGTTCGCGCCGCGAACGG
>JAOUIC010000528.1 GCA_029884275.1 Gemmatimonadota bacterium
CGGGGCGTGGTCGCGTCGCTCGCCGGAAGCTCGGTCCCGCCGCTGTGTCGCGCCGCCCGCGCGAGCATCGGCGCAATCACTTCGATGGTTGCCCCGATCGCCTGATCCAGCTCGGCGTCGAACAGGTGCGGGCCAAAGCCCGCGAGCATCATGAGGCCGACGTCGCGCTTGCCATGCCGAATCGCGTGGACCAGCACCGAACCGTACCCGGCCCGCCGGACGCGGTCCTCGATGGCCACCAGCGCCTCGAGCGGGGCCGTCGGCCGCGCGTGTGGCACCTCAAGGCTGTCCTGGGTGAGCGCCTCCGGCTCGATGAGAATCGGTTCGCCGCCAGGGGAGTAGATCCAGAGCGCGAAGAGGTCAAACTCGACGACGGTGCGCAGCCCGTCGGCCACTGCTTCATACCAGGCCTTGAGGGCATCGAGATCATGCACTCCCGTCTCTGGATGAAGCAGGGGAATGAGGTGCCGAATGTCGCCCGAGCCCGTGCTCATGCCCCCCCAGTCGAGCAGGGTCTGTGCCCCGTCGAGAGGTAGGGTGCTATAATATACCTCCCCCACCTACTTGAATACATGGCCACTCTATATTAGTATCGAACGAGCATCCTGGGGCACGACAACCACTGACATGGTGCTATTATTATGACAGACATAGCTTTACATATTACTGGCATGAGTTGCGGCCACTGCCTAAATGCTGTAAGTCGTGCGCTCGCTGGCGTCAAAGGTGTGGAAACGACGTCGGTCCGGATCGGGCGCGCCGACATCAGGGTTCAGGACCCCGGCCTCATCGCCTCCGCGAAAACTGCCATCGAAGCCGCCGGATACGGGGTCGAGAGTGTCACCGGTCTCTGATTCCGCCACGGCGGCGATCGAGGTCTCCGGGATGACCTGCGCCGCCTGCAGCGCCCGGGTCCAGCGGACCCTGGAGCAGGCTCCGGGGGTCGAGGCCGCGACGGTCAACCTGATGACCGCTCGCGCCACGGTACAGTACGACCCCGCCCGGACCTCTCCCTCGAGCCTCGTCGCACTCGTCGCCACGACTGGCTACGGGGCAGCGCTGCCCAGGCCGGACTCGACGGTGGAGGAGGAGATCGGCCGACAGGACGCCGATCGCCTTGGGCAACTGCGCCGGCTCAGAGCCGAAGTCGCGGTGAGCCTCGCTGCGGCAGCCGCCACGATGCTGCTGTCCATGCCCCTGATGCAGGCTGGGCACCACGGGGCCGACCCGTTCATGAGCCTGATGATGTGGCTCGCGGCGCCGCTGCGCCAGTTTGCACCCGGGCTGTTCGCCCTGCCACCGGATTGGCTCCGGTGGTCGCTGCTGGTTGTGACCGTGCCGGTCGTCCTGGGGCCTGGGCGTGTCTTCTACGCCCGTGCCTGGTCGGCCGCCCGGCACGGCGGAGCCGACATGAACACCCTGATCGCCGTGGGGACCGGAGCCGCGCTGCTGCTCAGCTTCTGGACCACGCTCTCGCCTGCCACCTTCGGTGATCAGGCGGAGGTGTATTTCGAGGCGGTGGTCTGGATCATCGCCCTCGTCCTGCTCGGCAACTACTTCGAGACCCGGGCCAAGCACGCGACCGGCGATGCCCTCAGGCGCCTGATCGGACTCCGCCCCGACCGGGTGATCATGGTCCGGGACGACCTCGAGGCCGAGGTTCCGCTGGCGGAGGTGCTCCCGGGTGACGAGCTGCTGGTCAAGCCGGGCCAGCGGATTCCAGTGGACGGTGTCGTGGTGCGGGGGGAGAGCGCGGTGGACGAGTCCATGCTGACCGGCGAGCCGCTGCCGGTGTCGCGGGGGCCGGGAGCCGCCGTCACCGGCGGCACGCTCAACGGGCGCGGTGCCCTCCGGGTCCGGGCCCTCCGGGTGGGACGAGACACGGTCCTCTCGCGCATCGTGCGGCTGGTGCGGGATGCCCAGGGCCAGCGACCTCCGGTGCAGCGCTTCGCCGACCGCATCGCGGCGATCTTCGTGCCCGCCGTGATGCTGATCGCCCTCGCGACCGCCGCCGGCTGGGGGATGCTCGGCCCGGAGCCCCGCGGACTCAACGCCTTCGTGGCGGCGGTGTCGGTGCTGATCATCGCCTGCCCCTGCGCCATGGGCCTGGCCGTGCCGACGGCGGTCATGGTGGCGACCGGCCGCGGCGCCGAGATCGGGGTGCTGGTCCGCTCGGGGGAGG
>JAOUIC010000529.1 GCA_029884275.1 Gemmatimonadota bacterium
TCCCGGCCTGGTGGCCGTGCCGATCGCCGCCTTCATCGTGAAGGAGTTGCCACTGGAGATCCTGCGGTGGCTGGTGATCGTGGTGATACTCTACACCTCGGCCGTGATGCTGCGCGCCGCGTTCTCAGAGTAGGCTGAGCCGTGGGCGCCGGGTGCACCCGCGTGCCGCGCTCGCGGTGGCTCTGAGCCCTACGAGGAGCACGACATGGAGCTGCTGCTGCTGAGCCGGGGCGAGGTGGAATCGCTGCTTGATGTGGGCGAGCTCCTGGAGGGCCTCGAGGGCGGTTTCATCGCGCTCAGCGAAGGGAAGGTTCAGGCTCCGCCACGGAGCGAGGTGAGCGTGCCAGGCGCCGGAAATCTGCTCCTCAAACCGGCATGGCTTCCGGGCCACCCAATGACCGTCAAGCTCGTGTCGACCTTCGTCGGCAACAGCGACCGCGGCCTGCCGACGATTCAGGCGCTCATCACGCTGGTTGATCCGGCAACAGGGACGCCGCAGGCGGTCATGGACGGATCGTACATCACCGCCATGAGGACGGCGGCCTCAGCCGCGCTCTCCGCCAGGTGCCTGGCGCGACGGGACGCCCGGGTGCTGGCCATCATTGGCGCCGGCGTGCAGGGACAGGCCCACCTGAAGCTGCTTCCGCGCGTTCGCGAGTTCGACGAGATACGGATCGCCTCGCTCAGGTTCACGGACTCACAGACGCTCGCGGCTGCCGACGTGCGCGCGCACGCCTGCGAGTCGTACCAGGAGGCGGTCCACGGGGCCGACGTGGTCTGCCTCTGCACCACCTCCGTCACTCCAGTCATCAGTATCGACTGGCTCTCCCCGGGCGCTCATGTAACCTCGGTCGGCTATGCGCCGCCTGGGGGCGAACTGCCCATCGAGGTCGTCATGCAGGGCCGGCTCGTGGTGGAATCCCGGATGGCGTTCGAACCACCGCCAACGGGCTGCGGCGAGTTGACCGGACTCGACCCCGCGATGGGCACCGAGCTCGGCGCTCTCCTCTCGGGCAAGGCTGCGGCCCGCGCCTCCGACACCGAGCTGACGGTATTCAAGTCCATGGGTCACGCCATGGAAGACATGGTAGCCGCCGACATCGTCTACCGGAACGCACTGCAAAGAGGCATCGGTCGCAGGGCAAGCCTTTGAACCGATTCGCGCGGCTCTGCGATCCCGGGCATGTCTGGCACCCGGATGGATCCCCATTGAGCGTCTCCTGATGGCCGCGTCACCACGGTCCCATTGCACACCGGGCGCGGCATCTCGCCGACCCTGCTTCGCCACATGGCCCGCGACATCGGGCTGACGCTCGACGAAGCCGGTGACTGAAAGGAAAGGAGAGGAAGCATGACGAGCGGCAATCGACGGCTGGCGCTGGCCCTGCTCTTGGCTTGTCTGCCGGCGACGGCGGAGGGGCAAGAGAGGGTGACGGAGCGCACGCTGAAGCTGGCTCCCGGGGCGGAGCCGCCCCAAGCCACGCTGGCCGACATGGCATGGCTGGCCGGTCACTGGGTGGGCCCGGCCCTTGGTGGCGAGGCCGAAGAGATCTGGAGCCCGCCCAAGGCGGGTGCGATGATGGGGATGTATCGGCTGGTACGCGACGGGAAGCCGGTCTTCTATGAGTTTCAGACGCTCGTCGAGGTAAGCGGCAGCCTGGTTCTGCGGCTGAAGCACTTCAACCCCGACCTGGTCGGATGGGAAGAGAAGCAGAAGAGCGTCGAGTTTCCGCTCGTGGGCCTCGGAGAAGGGATCGTCCAGTTCGAGGGCATGTCATTCCACCGTGAAGGCGACGCCAAACTGACTGTCTATCTCGCGATCGAGGGGAAGGACGGGGCGGTACACGAAGAGACCTTTTCCTATACTCGGGCACGCCCTGACATGCAGTGAGAATGCCGCCCAGCAAGCAGAGGAAGCGCCCGGCCTTGCCGACGGCCCGCGGCAGTGCTGACGGCCTACTGCGTACAGGGCCAGAAATGGCCGGGCCAGCCGATCTCGGGCACCCTGGCGACCCCACCGACTGCGACGCCGAGAACCTCGATGCCGTGCGCTCTGTTCAGTATGGGGCGGGGAATGTGTTCTACGGGATCTGGCACGTGCGCGTTGCGAAGGCGGGCACATACCAGTTCGCCGCAACTTCCACCGACCCGGACGAGGACAACGTCCTCAACGTCCATCAC
>JAOUIC010000531.1 GCA_029884275.1 Gemmatimonadota bacterium
GGCCAGACGTTCGAGCAGCTGACTACGGGCCTGCCCCAGCAGCACGCCTACGACATCGTCTATCGGCACGCGCTGGCGGTGGACAAGAGCGGGACCCGACTGGCGTTCGGCACCACCACGGGGTCGCTGTTCGTGTCCACCAACGGCGGCGACAAGTGGATCACTGTGTCCAATCACCTTCCCCCGGTTTACGCCGTGAGGTTCGCATGAGCGACGCGCTGGTCCGCCAGGGTCACGGCTCGATTCCCCACCGGCTGACGACCACCACCTTCACCCTCGACGGCTACCGGGTGGTCGAGACGCTCGGCGTGGTCCGGGGAATCACCGTCCGGTCCCGGTCGGTGGTGGGATTGGTCGGAGCCCAGGTGCAGATCTTCTTCGGCGGGAACATCACGATCTTCACCCGGCTGTGCGAGCGGGCCCGCGAGGAAGCGTTCCAGATCATGATGGTGCATGCGGAGGAAGTCGGGGCCAATGCCGTGATCGGCATCAGGTACGACGCCAACGAGGTTATGACCGGCGTGACCGAGGTGCTGTGCTACGGAACGGCCGTGGTGGTGGAGGCGGCGTAGGGGCCGCCCACGGGCGGCCCCTACGCGCCGCCCCCGGACGCATAGGCATCATCGAGTTGCCGGGCAAGGCGCGTGGCGCCGAGTCGTTTGAAGATCGCCAGCGCGGCGAGCCGGTGCGCCTCGGCCTTTGCCGGCTGGCCCAGTCTCCTGGCCGCCAGCGCCGCCGCCGCGAGCGATTCCCCCTCCAGTTGGGTGGCGCCAACCCGGGCGGCAGCCTCACGCGCCTCGAGCGCGTGGGCGAGAGCGCCATCGAGGTCGCCTTCGCGGAGTGCCAGCAGCGCGCGCAACCGGATGGCCTCGGCCAGCCCGGTCTCGTCCCCGGCCTCGCGCACCAGGGACTCGGCGCGGGTCAGTTCCCGGCCGGCAAAGGCGGTCTCGCCCATCTCCAGGTGCAGCTCCACCCGGCCCATCAGGACGAGTCCCTTGAGGCCCGGTTCGCCGACCGCCTCGGCGTGGCGGATCGCCTGCTGGGCCGCCGCCTCCGCGTCCATCCAGTTCCCCTGCTGCCGGAAGGCGAGCGCCAGGTTGTGGCAGGACTGGGCCGCGCCACGCCGATCGCCGAGCCGCTGGTAGGCCAGCAGGGCCGTCCGATACATGCTGAACGCGACCTCTTCGTGCGCCTGCAGATGGGCGACCGAGGCGAGATTATTGGAGGTGTTGGCGGTCATGCGCGGGTCATCGAGGGTCCGCGCATCTTCCAGCGCGCGCGCGAAGCAGGCCTCGGCCTCCTCCAGCTGGCCGCGGTCGAAGGCGATCGCGCCAAGCAGGTTGAACGAGCGCATGCGGCCATCGGCATCGGCCCGGGCCTGGAACCGCTGCAGGGCGCTCCGGGCAAGGTCGGCGCCCGCGCTCAGGTCGCCCAGCCGGGTCGCGGCGGTGGCGGCCAGAAGGTCGACCTCGGCCACCGGGTGCTCAGCGTCCGCTGAACGCCGGCGCGCCTCGAGGGCGTCCCGGAAACGTCCCGCGGCCACGAGCTGGCGCAGCTCGCGGGCGGGATCGTCGGGGAGGCCGGAGGGCGTCATCACAGTTTCCTGTCAGCGGCGCGGGTCAGTAGGCGATCGCATAGCGGCTGAAGCCATTGAGGTCCGCCTCGATCTCATCGAGGTCCTCGAATTTCGCGATGCCCACCTTCTGGTAGTCGTCCGCCAGGGTCGGCTGGCGCCAGATGTCGAGGCGCCGTTCGACGGAATCGTCGTCGGCGTCGATGTCGCCGTCCCCATCAAGGTCGTCGCCGGCCTCACCGTAGTCGATCTTCAACTCTGCCGGATGCGCCGGGTCGAACAGCAGGCCGGTGGGCTCGAGGTGAAAGAGAATGCTGTCGTTCCCCACCCATGACATGGTGATGAGCACCGAGTCGCCGAACTGGATGGGAGTGCCGTCGGGATACGCCTTGAGGCTGGCCTGGTCGAGCTTGAGTCGCAGGAAGTCCTCGCGGCTTCCCAGGCAGTCGTCGCCGGGCTCGGGAAACTGGAGCGCGGTGTCGACGCCGACACCGCGGAACGCCCAGAAGCTGATGCTGGTCTCGCACAAGTCCGGCGCGGTTGGTGCGAGCGTCAGGAAGTTGAGCTGAGACGGCGGCTTGGTGCCCCCACCGTCGCTCGACGTCG
>JAOUIC010000530.1 GCA_029884275.1 Gemmatimonadota bacterium
GAGGCAGCGGCGCCGCGGGTCGCACGGCTGATTCAGCCCGCTCCCGACAAGCAGCACGAGCGCCGCCTCGAGCACGCCCTCGACGACGACGGTGGAGTCAAGGACAACGCCAGCCCGGCCCTCGCCGCCGCCCGCGGCGAGATCCACGTCGCTCGCGAGCGGCTGGTCCAGCGGCTCGAGGCGATGCTCCGCACCCTGGGCGGAGAGGGAGGCGTCACGCTGCGGGACGGGCGATATGTGATTCCCGTGCCGCGGGACCTGCGGCACCGTCCCGACGGGATCATCCACGGCGAATCGGCCAGTGGCGCGACCCTCTATCTCGAGCCCGGTTCCGCCGTGCCGCTGGGCAACGCCCTGCGGGAGGCGGAAGCCCGAGCCCTCCGGGAGGAGCTGAAGGTCCTGCGCGACCTCACCGCCATGCTCCGGCCGGCGGCGGACGACCTCCGCCGGCTGCACGCCATGTGCGTCGCGGTGGATGATCTCCGCGCGAGGGCACGATGGGCCGTCGCCCGCGATGGCCATGCGCCCGCCCTCGTGAGCCAGCCCGGCGACACCCGGATCGTGAACGGTCGCCACCCGCTCCTCCTCATCACGCCGGACGTGACCACGGTGGTGCCGTTCGACCTCGCCCTCGATCCGGAGCAGCGCACCGTGCTGCTCTCCGGCCCGAACACCGGGGGGAAGTCGGTGCTGCTCAAGGCGGTCGGTCTGCTCACCGCGCTGGCCCAGAGCGGAATCGTGCCCCCGGTCGGTCCCGGCAGCCGGCTGCCCGCCGTGAACCGGATCTTCGCCGACATCGGCGACCGGCAGTCCATCTCGGCCAGTCTCTCCACCTTCAGCGCGCACGCCGCGATCCTGCGGGACATCCTCGAGCATGCCGACGCCGCCGCGCTGGTGCTGCTCGACGAGGTCGGCAGCGGGACCGATCCGGCTGAGGGCGGCGCGCTCGCGGGCGCGTCGCTGCAGGCGCTGACCGCGCGGGGGGCGCTCACGTTCGCCACCACCCACCTCGGCGCGCTCAAGGAACTGGCCACGAGAGTCGCCGGCGTGGTCAACGCCTCGCTGCAGTTCGACGCCGCCACGCTCAGGCCCACCTACCACCTCGTCATGGGCGTCCCGGGGCGGTCGTACGGCCTGGCGATCGCGCGGCGGCTGGGTCTCCCCGCCGACGTGCTGGCCGAAGCCGAGGCGCAGGTGCCGGATCGCGAGCGCAGCCTCGATGTCCTGCTCGCCACGGTGGAGGAGCGTCAACGCTCGCTGTCGCTCAGGGAGAGCGAACTGACCGCCCGCCTGACGGAGGCCGAGGCCCGACAACAGGCGCTCGCGGCCCAGGGCGAGGCGCAGGAACTGCGCGAGCGCGAGCTCCGGCGGCGCGAGCGGGACGCCGAGCGCAGCGCCCGGTCCCAGGTGCGGCAATACCTGCTCGACGCGCGCACACTGGTGGAGCAGGCGGTGGCGCGGGTCGAGGCGGGTGGGGAAGCCGCGGCGCGCGAGGCGCGCCGCACGGTCGAGCAGGCCGCAGCCGCGGCGGCCGCCGCGCTGCGCCGGGACGAGCGGCAGGCTGGCGCCGGCCGTGAGCCGCCGCTCGAGGTGGACCAGCGGGTCCGGCTTTCCGGCGGCACCGTCGGGCAGGTGCTGGAGCGCCGCGGCGACGGCAAGGTCGTGGTCCGGGTCGGTTCGCTCAAGCTGGTCACCGAAGTCCACGCGCTCGAGCCGCTGGGCTCCGCTCCCGAGCCCCGCCGGCCCGGGCCGGCGCACGCCAGCCACTCCACCCGTGAGGCGACCTACGAAGTCGACCTCCGCGGCATGACCGGTGACGAGGCGGAGCAGGTGGTGGTGGGCGCCCTGGACGCGGCAGTGCTCGCGGATCAGCCGTACCTGCGGATCATTCACGGCAAGGGGACCGGGGTGGTGCGTGAGCGGGTCCAGCAGATCGTCCGCGGCGACCGCCGGATCAAGTCCCACGGATTCGCCCCCCCCAACCAGGGAGGGGCTGGCGTGACGCTGGTTGAGTTCGCGACGTGAGCATGATCCCCGACGAGCTGATCGAGCAGGTCCGGGACAGCGTTGACCTCGTGGCGCTGATCGGCGAGTCGGTGGAGCTGAAGCGGACCGGCGCGGACTATCGCGGCCCCTGTCCGTTCCATGGCGGGCAGCACCGCAACTTTGCGGTCATCCC
>JAOUIC010000533.1 GCA_029884275.1 Gemmatimonadota bacterium
CCTGACGGTCCGCCGGGGAACGCGCGCGGTCTTGCGGCGCTACCGGCGCCCGGGCGCCAGCCTGAGCGTGAGCGTGTAGCTCGCGGCATGCATGTTGACGCCCTTCCCAACCCGGAAACCGAACTGCCCGTTGAGCGAGAGCCCATTGAGGGGCAGGATCAGGACGTCGAGCCCGTTGGCACGAAGCACGGCTTCGGTCTTCGACACGCTGAGCTTGAGGACGTTCCCGACCACGTCTTTCCCTTCATTCGGGGTCACGGCTTCCGCCCGCTTCCACTCCGATAGTATGCGCCGTTCCGAGCCGTTCTGCTCCCAGGCAGCCACACTGCCGTCAGCCCGGGCGACGAACGCCACATAGCGGGCGTTTGGCCCCTCGAGGTCGGCGCCGCCGACGGCGATGCCGTACTCGCCATTGCTCGAATTCGGAAAGTGGAAGATCTGCGACTCGACCGAATACACCCCCTCCGCGAAGTACCTCGGCTCGTACAACACCCCGCCGGGCCCCATCGTCACGTGCCAGCCCGGCGGCATTTCGACGAAGGTGAATGCGGAATCCTGCACCTTGTCGGTCACCGTGCTGAGCTCGGCGGGTGCATCGGTCCGCCAGCGCCAGGTCTTCGGCGGCTGGAGCTGGGCCGCGAGGGTGGTTGCCGTCAGGAGCGCCAGCGCTCCGGTGACCGCCGCCGGTGGGAACAGGCGCATCAGAGGTACCTCCATTGGTGTGGGCGGCCGCTGGATTCTGGCCGGGGAAACTACCTGCGCAGCCTCAGCCCGAGAAGTATCACCATCCCGGAAGGGCAAGCACCCGGAGCCATGGCGAGCAGCGGCTTGTGCCCAAGTCATGACACCACATGCACTTGTGCCAACGCCCCCGCCTCCGGCCAGCGCTGGTCGGCCCACTGGCGACGCAAGGTCGTCCCGGCTAGTATTCCCACCCCGACATTCATCCTCCCCGGACCGCTCACCCGGCCCGGGGCGACCAGACCAGAGGAAGGTGACATGGCCCGTCCCTACGAGGCGGTCTACATCTTCGATAGTGCACTCGAAGAGGCCGCCATCAACGAAAAGCTCGCCCGCTTTCACTCGCTCGTCGCGCAACCCGACGGCGATCAGCCCCGCGTGAACCACTGGGGCAAACGCACCCTGGCCTACCCCGTTCGCAAGCGCGAGACCGGCTACTACGTCGTCGCCAATTTCCAGGCCGACGCCGCACAGCTGCCGGAGTTCGAGCGCGCCATCAAGCTCGACGACGGGGTCCTGCGCCACCTCGTGGTGCTGGATGAGTTCGATTACACCCCCACCCGCGCACCGGCCGACCGGAAGGAAGAAGAGGAGGACGAAGAATGAAACGCGCCCGCAAAGGCGATCCCCTGGCCGAAGCCGGGATCCGGTACATCGACTACAAGGATGAGAAGTCCCTGCAGCGCTTCCTGAGTGAGCGGGGCAAGATCCTGCCGGCGCGGCTTTCCGGCATCACCGCGCGCCACCAGCGGCAGCTGAGCGTCGCCATCAAGCGCGCCCGGTACCTCGCGCTGCTGCCCTACGTCAAACGGGGCGCCAGCTGATGCCCCCCACCGCCGGCGTCCGGCCGGCGGTGACCTGGCGGGCGGTGGGACTGCTCGCCGCCTACCTGGTACTGTTCCCGCCGCTCTTCGTGCTCGCTCCCCTGGCCGGCCTGCTGGTCGCGTCGAGGCCGAGGACCGCGCGGGAATGGGTTTGGATCGGTGCCGCCGGCCTGTGGGTCACCTTCACAATGATGGCCCCGGTCGGCCTGGCCTCGGAGCTGGTGCATGCATGGGCCCTGTTCGTGACCGCCGCGTTCGTGGTGCTCATGCTCGCCGGGCGGACCCGGCTGGTGACCGCCGGGCTCACCGCTTCGGTGTTTGCCCTGGGCGCAATTACGGCGTGGTCCTGGCTGATCGGCACCCGGTGGCGCGACCTCGAGCTGGCCATGGCCAGGGCCGGATGGGAGGCCTGCCGGCAGCTGCTCGCGCAGGCCAACCTTCCGGTTGAGAGGCTGGCGGGGTTCAAGACCTACGTGGACCTCATCGGCGAGGGGATTCCGGTGGTCGCCGGCCTCCTTCCCGGACTCTTGGTGTTGTCGGCCCTCCCGGGGCTCTGTCTCGCGTGGGCCTGGTACCGGCGCCTCGCGTCCGAGCCGGCGGCGCGCCCGGCGGG
>JAOUIC010000532.1 GCA_029884275.1 Gemmatimonadota bacterium
CCTGCTCCGGGCTCATGTACAGCGGCGTGCCGATGGCGAGGCCGGTCTCGGTGAGCCGTTCGCCACCCGCCTCGGTCAGCGCCCGGGCGATCCCGAAGTCGGTCACCACCGCATGGCCCTGCTCGAGCAGGATATTCTCCGGCTTGATGTCGCGGTGGACGATGCCGCGGCTGTGGGCGTAGCCGAGCGCGTCGGCCACCTCGCGGCAGAGGGTGAGCGCCTCGTCGAGGGGCAGCTGCTTCTGCTGCCGCAGGCGGTCGCGCAGGGAGCCACCCTCGATGAACGGCATCACGTAGTACAGGTAAGGGCGCCCCTCATGGTCGCCCGCGGCGCCGGAATCGTACAGCGGGAGAATGTGCGGGTGACGCAGGCTCGCCGTGGTCTGGATCTCCCGCAAGAAGCGCTCGGAGCCTAACACTGCTGCCAGCTCCGGCCTGAGCACCTTGATCGCGACCTGGCGATCGTGCTTGAGGTCTTCGGCCAGATACACCGTGGCCATGCCGCCCTGCCCCAGCTCCCGCTCGATGCGGTAGCGGTCGGAAAGGCTTGCCCTGAGGCGCTCGAGGGTCACTGGGCGATCTCCGAAGCGTGATGCGCCGAAGGGGCGGCGGCGAGGCGCCGGAAGGCGTCGCTCATGCGGCGGGGATCCGCGCTGCCACGGCGGTCCGGACGCGTGGATCCAGCCCGGCCACCTGCGCCAGGCGGTCGCGCAGCTCAGCGCCGCTCACGAGGTTTCGTTCGACCAGGGCCCGGCAGAACTCCAGGTCCTTGGGGCGGCCAGCAATGGCTTTCGACAGCCACAGATCGTGGGGTTCCAGGCACCAGGCGACGACCCCATTCGTACCCGGCGACTCGAAGCGCACCAGCCGCTCGCGCCACCCCGCCGGCAGCACTGCGGTCGTCTCGACGACACCCTGCGCGTAGTAGCCGAAGGTCGCGTGAAACATCGAGGCCTCCCCGATCGACCCGTCGATCAGGTCGGCCAGCCGTCCGTCGGCGTCGCCCTGCATCGCCGCGACATCCACCTCGATGGAGCGGGATGCTTCCGGGGGCAGTTCTCCGGTGACACTCGCGTGGAGCGCCTGGCTTCCGATCACCAGCACCTCCTGAACGCCGAGCACCGCCCCGGCCGCGCGAATCGCATGCTCGAACTGCTCCCGTTTCACGCGGCCCGCCCCTCGTCGTCGGCGAAGGCGCGATAGGCCTCGGCACGCTCGGCGGCCGAGAGCACACCGGCGAACGGCGTCACATGGCGCAGCTCCCGCGCCCACGGGTCGGGGTCGGTCAGGAGCGGCAGCAGCGCTTCCAGCGGCCGGTCAAGCAGCACGCCCCACTCCCTGAGCGGCAGTGACGTACCCTCGTGACCAGCCAGCATCCGTGTCAGGCATTGCCGAGCCTGCGCGAGCACGCGATCGGGATCCTCACGCAGCCGCTCGGCGATGGCCCGGTGCAGCCCGAGCGACCGCCGGTCTTCCCGGGTGAGCGGCGCGTAGTACTCCACCGCGGCCTCGAGCCCAACGGCCCGCGCCAGCCTCCGGACCGTGCTGATCGTGGGACTCTTCCGTCCGGCTTCGTAGGCGGCGATGGCCGGTTGAGACGTGCCTCCGGCCCGCGCCAGCGCCGCCTGGCTGAGGCCTGTTATCTCCCTAAGCGCATGAATAGAGTTCACTTAGACAGTATATCCTATTGGATATATAAGGTCAACATACATCGGCCACCCCAGCGCGACGGCGCCGAACTCCCGCCCCATCCGGCAGCGCACCGCGAACGCGGCGGCGAGACGGGCTGGGACGTCAGGCACGATCACCTCCTTCGTCGCGGCGCGAGCGCGCCGCTGAAGCGGCGGCTCGTCTGGTGTCACTGAAGTGACCAACGAGTTCAGCTGGCACGTGTCGCGTCAGCGACCTCAGCCGAGCCGTGACTTCAGTCACGCGCTCGGTCGCCATGCCGCCCCGCGTCCCAGCTCCCGCTCGATGCGGTAGCGGTCGGATAAGGCGGCAGTCAGGCGGGAAAGCGGATCGGCCAAAGGAGGCTCCGGGACGGTGAAGGACCTGCGACCCTGCCTGCTACTTCCTCTGCTCCCGCTCGTACACCAGCCGGTCGAACACGTTGTTCAGCACGATCAGCGTGGATTGCGCGGTGCCGCCACGAATCATCACGAAGTGCTGCCCATCGGGC
>JAOUIC010000534.1 GCA_029884275.1 Gemmatimonadota bacterium
CCCCCCGGGTGCGCCATGCATGACCGCGGGCTCACCCGGGACCCGCGCGCCGTCGCCGGCATCGCGATCCTCATCCTGGCGTGCGCGACCGCGGTTTTGGCGCCGCTCGTCAGCACGCACGAGCCTGCCGCAACGGGAGACGTCGTCGCCACCCGGTTCCTTCCGCCACTGTCGACCGATGCCCTCGGGCAAGTGCACCTGCTGGGCACGGACCGGCTCGGCCGCGATGTGTGGAGCCGGCTGGCCTACGGTGCGCGGGTCTCGCTGGCCACGGGAATGCTCGCGACGCTCATTGCAGCCGTGCTCGGCACCGGCGTGGGGCTGGTCGCTGGGGTCTGGCGAGGCCGGACGGGGGCGCTGCTGCTGGGCCTGACCGACTTCGCCCTGGCGTTGCCGCGAGTCGTCCTGCTGCTGCTGCTGGCCGCACTCTGGCAACCCGGCGGCGTGCTGGTCATCGCGGTGCTCGGGTTGACGGGATGGATGAGCACGGCGCGGCTGGTGCACGGCGAAGCGGTCGCGGCAATGAGCCGCCCCTACGTCGCGGCGGCGAGGGCCCTCGGCGCCCGCCGGACCCGAATCGCCCTCAGGCACGTGCTTCCCAACGTCATCACTCCGGTCATCGTCGCCGGAGCACTGGGGGTCGGAAACGCCATCATGCTCGAGGCCGGGCTGTCGTTTCTCGGGCTGGGAGTCCAGCCCCCAGCTCCGTCCTGGGGCGGCATGATTGCCTCGGGGCGCGATACCATCGTCAACGCGCCATGGGTGGCACTCGCCCCGGGCGTCGCGCTCGTGATAGTAGTCGTGGGATTCACGCTCCTGGGTGACGCGCTGAGCGATCGCCAGGCTGGAGTGTCCATCTGACCATGAACCTGCTCCTCGACCTCAGCGCCCACCCGGTGATCGGGCATCGCGGCGCGGCGGGCCTCGCGCCCGAGAACACCATCCCAGGATTCCGGGCAGGGCTCGAGGCTGGCGCGGAGGCTGTCGAGCTGGATGTGCACCTGACGTCGGACGGGGTGGCCGTCGTCATCCATGACCCGACCCTCGAGCGGACCACGGACCGGAGGGGCAGGATCGCCGAGATGACCGCGGAGGCGATCCAGCAGGCCGACGCGGGGTTCCGATTCGGATCCGGTGGCGAGTACCCGTGGCGCGGCCGCGGCGTTCGAGTGCCCACCCTCATGGAAGTCGTCGCGGCCGTACCGGATGCGCCCCTCCTCATCGAACTCAAGACTCCCACCGTCGGGCCCGAAGTGGCCAGAGTGCTTTCCGTCAGCGGGGCCGCGGATCGAGCGGTGGTGGCAGCTGAGGACCATCGGGGGCTCGGGCACTTCGACCATCCACCGTTTCACCGGGGGGCCTCACGCCGGGATATCGCCCGTTCCTTCTTTCGATTCGGCCGGCCCGCGACAGCCTGCGCCTGCTTCGCTGTACCGCTCGAGCATTACGGCATGATGGTGCCGAGTCGGCGATTCAACCGGCTGGCCGCCAGCCGGGGAAGCACGGTTCACGTCTGGACGGTGGACGATGAGGCAGATGCCAACCGGGTATGGAATGCGGGAGCCCAGGGGATCGTGACCAACCGCCCCGACCTGGTGCGCCAGTGGCGCGACACGCGGTTCCCGATCCGCTAGCGCTCCTGCCTGCCCGCGGCCGCCATGCATTCGATCTCCACCCGCGCACCCACCGCGAGCCCGGAGCCCGCCACGGTGGAGCGGGCCGGCGGGTCACCCGGGAAGACGGCGGCGTACTCCTGGTTCATCGCATCGTAGTCCCCGATGTCCACGAGGAAGACGGTGCACCGGAGAGGTAGATCACATCCCCCACCCTGATCGCCGGCGAGAATGGCGGTCCTGGAACGGTACCTGGCACCTTGAGCACTTCCTTCTGCTGAGCTTCTGCCGCCAAAGGGAGAGCCATCAGGGCCGCGAGCAGGGCGATTCGCTTGAGCACGCTCCAGATCAGTCGTCGAAGGTGAGCTTCACGGTGTGCATTGCCCTCGGAGCCACCGCGATCGGGACCAGCGGCACCCGATGCGGCAGCGGGATATCCTCGATAACGGTACCATCAGCGCGGACCCGGCTGGCGGTCGACGGCGCCCTCCCAAGGCGCCACGACCCCGAGACCGCGTCGTCGCTGGCGTTGAAGCACCGGAGCACGAGACCAAGCCCGTCC
>JAOUIC010000535.1 GCA_029884275.1 Gemmatimonadota bacterium
CCCGCTGGTTCGCCCCGGCTGTGATGGCCCGAAGCGCCGCCTCATCCGACACCAGCGGCGCGAGAAACAGGCTGTCGAGCAGCGGCGGCCCGAGCCCCTCGCCCCTGCCCTGCCTTCCATGGCACGACAGGCAGTAGCTGTTGTACAACACTTCGGCGCGCTTGAGTTCGGGCGGGGGCAGCCCTGCCTCAAACGACCGCCACCTGGCGGAGACGCCGGAATCGGCGTTGCCGCAGGCCAGCGATCCCAGAAGACTCAGCACGGCGAGGCCGCGGCCCATCACTCTGTCTTGGGAGCGAGCGCCGCGATCAGGGCCGCGAGGGCGCGGCCCCGGTGGCTGATACGGTCCTTCTCCCCGCCGCTGGCCTCGCCGAAGGTCCTGCCCAGATCGTCGGAGAGGAAGAGCGGGTCGTACCCGAAGCCGCCCTCACCCCGGGCCTCCTCGAGGATCTGGCCGCCGCAGCTGCCTTCAAACATCTCCGGGACCGCGGTCGGCGTGCGGAGGAAGACCAGCACGCACCGGTACCGGGCCCGGCGTCGCATCTCGGTCGCACCCCTGAGCCGGCGGAGCAGCTCGGCGTTATTGGCCTCGTCCACCTCTCGCGGCGACCCGCTGGCGCCCGCCCAGCGCTTGGAACGGACGCCCGGCGCGCCACCGAGTGAGAGCACCTCGAGCCCCGAATCGTCGGCGATGGTCGGCAGGCCGGTCTTCTTCGCGAAGTACTCCGCCTTGAGCCGCGCGTTGGTCTCGAAGCTGTCGGCAATCTCCAGGTTGTCCTCGTCCCGGCTTTCGGCCACGCCGACCTCGTCGGGGAAGACGACCTCGTGACCGGCAGCCTCCAGCAGCCGCCGCACCTCCCGCTGCTTGCCCGAGCTCCGGGTGGCAACGAGCAGCTTCACCGGCCGAGAATCGCCCGCTGCGCGGCGAAGAGCTCGCGGATGCCGGTCTCGGCGAGCGTAATCAGGCCGTCGAATTCGGCCCGGACGAAGGTTCCCTGTTCGCCGGTGCCCTGCACCTCGACGAACCGGTCGGGCTCCACCATCACGATGTTGGCGTCCACTCCCGCATCCCGGTCTTCGTGGTAGCAGAGGTCGAGCCGCGGCTCCCCTTCAATCACCCCGACCGAAACGGCCGCGACCAGGGAACCAAACGGATCGGGGACTCCCGCCCGGTTCGCCAGCCAGGCGCAGGCGTCGGCCAGGGCGACACATCCTCCGGTGATGCCGGCGGTCCGGGTACCGCCATCGGCCTGGAGGACGTCACAATCCACCTTGATGGTCCATTCGCCGAACGCCATGGTCTTCATGGCGGCACGGAGCGACCGGCCGATCAGGCGCTGGATCTCCTGCGTTCGCCCCCCCGCCCCGCGGCGTTCCCGTTCGGTCCGTTCGCTCGTCGCGCGCGGCAGCATGGCGTATTCGGCCGTGACCCACCCCTCGCCGGAGCCCTTCTTCCAGCCCGGGGCGCCCTGTTCCACCGAGGCGGTGCAATGGACCAGCGTGCCGCCCATTCGAATGAGGCAGGACCCCTCGGCGTAGGGATTCACCCGCCGCTCGAGCACGACGGGGCGCAACTGATTCGGGGTGCGGCCATCAGGACGAGGCACGGAGTCGCTCCAGCAAGTGAGTGGTGGACCAGCCGGCCTCGAGGGGCACATGCACGACCCGCCCGCCCCGGGCCTCGACAAGAGAGGCGCCCACAGTGGTCTCGGGGGTGTAGTCGGCGCCCTTGACCAGCACATCAGGCTCCAGGTCCGCGATGAGCTCGAGTGGGGTGTCCTCATCGAACAGCACGACGCAGTCCACGGCGCCGACCGCCGCCAGCAGCCGCGCCCGCGCCTCCTCGGGCAGGAGCGGTCGGCCCGGGCCCTTGGCGAGCCGCCGGACGGAAGCATCGGTGTTGAGCCCGACGATCAGCGCTGCGCCCTCGGCGCGCGCCGCCTCGAGCAGCGCCACGTGGCCCGGGTGCAGCAGGTCGAACACGCCGTTGGTGAACACCACCAGGCCGCTCTGCTCACGCCGCCACGCGACGGCGGCCTGCCGGCCTCGGATCTTCTGCCGGGATACCCGGGTCACGCCGAGCGGCTGGTCCGCGCCGCCAGGAACTTCAGACAGAGCGGCGAGACGAAGGTGGTGGCCATGACCATCAGCAGCACGACACCGAAGGTCTGCC
>JAOUIC010000536.1 GCA_029884275.1 Gemmatimonadota bacterium
CGCCACCGCGGGCGTGCTGGCGGCCCGCTCCGGCTCCGAGGCCCATGGGCCGGCCGAACGGATCCCGGGCGCCCGTGAAGCAGTGCAGGAGCACGAGGAACTCGGGGAACGGGCGCGCAACCTCTTGCTCATCGTCGCGGGGTTCGAGCTCCTCGCGCTGGCCGTGCGCAAGCGCGAGAAGGCGCGCCGGATGGCGCTGATCGGCTCCGCCGCGGCGGGAGTCGTCGCGGCCTTTTTCCTCTTCGAGGCGGCGGAGCATGGTGGTCGCGTGGTGTATGGCTACGCTGGCGGGGTCGGCACCCGCTCCGGTGACCCCGCGGACGTCAAGCGCCTGCTCGTCGCCGGGCTCTACCACGGAGCGCGCGCGGATCGGGAGGCGGGTGACACGGCCAGCGCCGCCAGGCTGACCGAGGAGCTCGCCCGGCAGATGCCGGAGGATTTAGGCGTGCAGCTGCTTGCCGCACGATCCCAGCTGGTCGACCTCCACGACCCCGCCGCGGCCATGGCGGCGCTGGGCCACCTGCCGGTGCCCACCGACAACGCCCGCATGGCGCTGCAGGCGGGGATGCTCCGCAGCGAGGTGTACGTGGCGATGGGCCAGCCCGACTCGGCGCGCGCCGTCCTGCAGCAGCTGACGGCCCGATACCCGGACAATCCCCTGGTGCAGCGGGTGGTCGGGGAGGCCAGCGCGAAGCTCCCCTAGGCGGGGGCCGTCGTCTTCCACGCGGTGTATACTTTGAGGCGGTCCTCGCCTGCGGTGGGTTCGCCCGACCCGCCGCCTCATTCCCTGGAGAGCCTCGCGGTGCACCTTGCGAACGCGGCCCGCCGGACTGCACGCTCGCTGGCGGCGGGGTTGGTCCTGCTCGCGCTGTCGGCGTCCGCCGCCGAGGCCCAAGCGGTGCCGGTCACGCGGGACAGCATCACGCTGACCCCTGGTCCCCAATTCAGCACGACCTCGTGGATCCGGTGGCTCGGCACGCCGTTGTTCGGTTCCCGGTATCGCGATCTCTGGCGCACGCCCATCACGCTCCCCCTGCTTGATATCCAGGCCACGGCCGGCGGTCTCGTCGAGTCCGGCCGCGGGACGGGCCGGGAGGCGGGTCTGCTCCACCTCACCGGTGCCGATGGCTCCCACTGGACCTTCTTCCCTCTCGACCGTCCCGAGCCGCACACCTTTCCCCCCGACGTCGTGCCCAAGGCCGTCGGCGACGGGCTCGTTGCCGACCTCACCAGCGGCCGGAATCCCGCCGGGCCGCTGGTGGCGGCGGTGCTCGCCGAGGCGGCCGGCGTGCCGAACCAGGATGCCTGGCTGGTGGCAGTGCCCGCCGGCTCGGGGCTGCAGCTCTCAGCCGCGGGGGACTCAGCGCGCGCCGGCTACCTGATCCGCGGCGACCCGCTCGGGACGACCGACTCCACCGGGCCGGTGCGGGACGGAACCGTCCTGACCACGCTGGCCTTTCTGCATCGGATCCTCACGCGGCCCACCGAGCGGATCGACGCGCGCGCCGCACTGCGGACAACCCTCTTCAACGCCTATGTCGGCAACCTCGATCCGCGGTTCCTCGAGTGGCGCTGGCAGGCCTCGGTCAACGATTCCGAGGTGCTCTGGCGGCCCCTCGGGCTGTTTCGGGCGACGGCCCTGTCCAAGTACAACGGCATCGTGTCCAGCGCCTGGCGGCCGCTCGCGCCCAACCTGGTCAACTTCGGACGGAGATATCCGCATGCCGTGACGGGAGCCTCCGATCAGCAGAGTGCCTACCGGCTGCTGGTGGGATCGCTCGGCCGATCCGCATGGGACTCCGTGGCGACGATGTTGCAGGAACGACTGACCGACTCGGCCATCAACGCGGCGGTGGCCCGCATGCCGCCCGCCTACCAGGCCAGGATCGGAACGGAGATCGCCCGCGCCTTGCGGGATCGGCGGGACCACCTGGCCACCCTCGTCGATCGCATGTATCGGCAGGTGCGCCAGGATGCCGAGATCTACGCGACGGCAGAATCGGAACGTGTCGTCCTGCACTGGGCCGGACCGGACTCGCTTGCCGTCCGCATCGGCGCCAGGCAGCCGGCGCCATTCCTGGCGCGCGAGACCGACCGGGTGACGCTCTTCCTGGGCACGGGGACGGACACGCTCGAGGTGGTGGGCACGCCAGGGAAGGCGCCGGCCGTG
>JAOUIC010000537.1 GCA_029884275.1 Gemmatimonadota bacterium
AGGAGCAGACGGAAGCCTACATCACGGGACGCTTCGGATGAGCCCAATGACCATGGACCCCACCGCTCCCGCTCCGCTCCTCCGGACCACGCTGACCCCGAGGCCAAGGCGAGTCGCCGCCGAGCCCGCCGGCACTCCGGCGATCCGCTCGCAGGATTTCCGGTTCAGTTATGACGGGATCAGCGACACCCTGCACGGGATCGATCTCGAGGTCCGCCGGAAGGCGGTGACCGCCATCATCGGGCCTTCCGGCTGCGGAAAGTCGACGTTCCTGCGCTCGATCAACCGGCTGCACGACCTGATCCCCGCGGCACGCCATCGCGGCAACATCGAGCTCGACGGCCAGTCGATCTTCTCGCGGGACACCGACCTGGTCACGCTGCGGCAGCGAGTGGGCATGGTGTTCCAGCGCCCCAACCCGTTCCCCAAGAGCATCTACGACAATGTGGCGTACGGCCCGTCCCTCAACCGGCTGGTGCCCGAGCGGGATCTGCCCGCCCTGGTGGAGCGCTGTCTGCGCCGGGCCGCCCTGTGGGACGAGGTGAAGGACCGGCTCAACGAGATGGGGACCGGGCTGTCGGGGGGCCAGCAGCAGCGGCTGTGCATCGCGCGGGCGCTGGGCAACCAGCCCGAGGTGCTGCTGATGGACGAGCCCTGCTCGGCGCTCGACCCGATCGCGACGCAGAAGGTCGAAGAGCTGATCTTCGAGCTCAAGGAAGAGTACACGATCGTCATCGTGACGCATAACATGCAGCAGGCGGCCCGCGTGAGCGACTACACCGCGTTTTTCGATCGCGGGGAACTCATTGAATTCGGCGAGACGGAGCGCATATTCACCGCGCCCTCGAACGAGCGGACCGAGGCCTACATCACCGGGAGATTCGGATGAGCGGCGACGCCCACCGGCACTTTCACGACCAGCTGAACGACGTCAAGGTCCGCTTGCTGACCATGTCCGGCGAGGCCGAGGCGGCCCTCGGCCTGGCCGTGGAGGCCCTGCTGGGGCGCGACGGCGACAAGGCCCGGGAAGTCATCCGGAACGACCGCGCCATCGACGCCCTCGAGGTATCCATCGAGGAGGCCTGCATCAACCTGCTGGCCCTGCAGCAGCCCATGGCGCGCGACCTCAGGACCCTCACCTCGTCACTCAAGATCGCCAACGACCTCGAGCGGGTCGGGGACCACGCGGTGAACATCGCCCAGTCGGCCGAGCGCCTGTCGCGTTCGCGCCCCATCGCGCCGGAACCCGAGCTGGTGGAAATGGCCCGCCTCGCGCGGGACATGCTGAGCGATGCCCTGGAGGCTTTCATCCGGGGTGACGCGGTGGCCGCGCGCGAGATCTGCCGCCGCGACGACCAGGTGGATGCCCTGCACCGCTCGGTGTTCCGGATCCTCCTGACGCACATGATGGAGGACCCGCACACCATCGGCGCCGGCATGGAGCTGTTCCTGGTCAGCCGCAACCTCGAGCGGGTCGCCGACCTGGCGACCAACATCGCCGAAGACGTCGTGTTCCTGGTGGAAGGAAAGTCGATCAAGCATCACGCCGAGGATCGCGGGGACCCGCGGCCATCGGGCGGACTGGGGGTTGAGGAGGTTCCGCAATGAGTGTCGTTCCCCTTCCCGAGCGGCGCGAGCGGCTGGCGGCCCTCGATGTCGGCTCCAACTCGATCCGCCTGCTGGTGGCGGAGTACGGACCGCACTCGGGCATCACGATCATCGACGAGGACAAGGAGCAGCCCCGGCTTGCGGCCGGCGTGGCGCGGAGCGGCCGACTCGACCCCGCGGCCATGGATCGGGCGGTGGCGGCCATCAAGCGGATGCATGACGTCTGCGAGCGCCGCGGCGTCACGCGGCTCGCGGCGGTAGCCACTTCGGCGGTTCGGGAAGCGACCAATGGCGAGGCATTCGCGCGCCGGGTGCGGGAGGAGGTCGGCATCGACCTCCAGGTGATCGACGCCGAGACCGAGGCGGCGCTGTCGTACCGCTCAGTGGCGCATCACTTCCCGCTGGTGGGTGGGCGGACCGTAGTCGCCGACATCGGGGGAGGGAGTCTCGAGCTGATCAGCGCGGTGGACGGCCTCATCGAGCACACCCTGTCGCTCCCCTTCGGCGCCGTCCGCCTCACCGACCTCCACCTCGATGACGGTCGCGACAAACGCG
>JAOUIC010000050.1 GCA_029884275.1 Gemmatimonadota bacterium
GGAGGAGATGAGCGAACCGAGAATGCTGGTGCTCAACCTGGCGGTGTGACGACGGCTCACCCGGCGCCGATCAGCCGAGCTTCCCGATTTCGGCGAGCAGTTCGCTGTTGTCCCGCATCTGACCCGTGGTTGCCTCGGCGAAGGTCCAGCGCACCACGCCGTTCCGGTCGATCAGCACATAGGCGCGGTTGGAGTGGAACTTGTCCTCCAGCAGTGTTCCGTAGACCCGCGACACCTCCCGCTTGAAGTCGCTGAGGAGATCAACCCCGATCTTCTCCCTGGCCTTGAATGCCTTGAGCGTCGGCACCGAGTCCACGCTGATCGGCAGCACCACCGTGCCGGTTCCCTGGAACCGGGCGTAGTCCTCGGTGAATGCGCACAGCTCGGCGGTGCAGACGCCGGTGAAGGCGAGCGGGAAGAAGGCCAGCAGCACGTGCTTCCCCCGGAGCGACGAGAGCGTGACGTCGGACCCCGAGGTTGAGGCGAGGGTGAAGTCGGGCGCGGGGGCGCCAACCGCCGGCATCGTCATGAGGGTCAGGCTCCGTACCGGCGGCCGACGTCGGTCCAGTTCACCAGGTTCCACCACGCGGCGACGTAGTCCGGGCGGCGGTTCTGGTACTTGAGATAGTAGGCGTGTTCCCACACATCGCAGCCGAGCAGCGGGACCTTCCCTTCCATCACCGGGCTGTCCTGGTTTGCGGTGCTGTAGACCTCGATCGAGCCGTCCTTCTTCCTGGCCAGCCAGCCCCAGCCACTCCCGAAGCGGGTGGTGCAGGCCCTGGTGAACGCCTCCTTGAACTGGGCGACGCCACCGAAGGTCTTGTTGATTGCGTCCGCCAGTTTGCCCTGCGGCTCGCTGGCGCCACCCGGCGCCATGATCTCCCAGAACAGGGTGTGGTTGTGGTGCCCGCCGCCGTTGTTCCGGACCGCCGTGCGGATGGCCTCGGGCACCGCATCGAGATTCGCGATCAGCTGATCCAGTGACCTGGCCTGGAGATCGGCGTGCGGCTCGAGCGCGGCGTTGAGGTTGTTGACGTAGGCGGCGTGGTGCTTGTCGTGATGGATCCGCATCGTCTGCTCGTCGATGTGCGGTTCCAGGGCGGTGTAGTCGTACGGCAGGGGCGGCAGGGTGTGAGCCATGGCGCGCTCCGGGATGGCGGTGAATCGAGAGGCCGGGAGAACCCCCGGCTAGGAGGTCGCAATATGCCCGGAGGCACCAGCCGGGTCAACGCATGAGCCCGCGATGCCGCGGCCGGCTCGGGCAAGCTGAATCGGGCCTCACCACCGTTTCATCATCCCTAACTGGGTGGCTCTCGATATTAGCACCGCGCCCGGGTGCGTCGCCTGGCCGGTGGTCGGTTCCGCCGGTCGCCGCAGCAACGGGCAAGTGGAGAAGAGGAGGGCCAAATGAAGATTCTTTCCCGCTTCGTCTCGATCGGCGCTGCCCTGCTGGCCTTGGGCTGCGCCGCGGACGAGGCACAGGCTCCCACCACCGCCGGCAGTTCGTCGAACGCCAAGGGCGATGAAGCCGAGCGGCTGGTGGTCATGGCGCAGAACTTTTATGTCGGAGCGGATGTGGACGCGATCCTCGCGGCACTGCTCGGCGGCGGAGATCTCGCCACGGTGCTGACCGAGCAGGTGCAAGTGCTGCAGAATACCGACTTCCACCGTCGGGCCGGCGCCTTGGCCGATATCCTGACCAAAGACCGTCCGCACGCGGTGGGGCTGATGGAGGTCTCGACTATCGTGATCAACATCCCCGCACTGGGACTGAACTACCAGATCGACTTCCTGCCGGTGCTGATGGACACCCTAACCGCCCGCGGCCTGCCGTATGCCGTCGCCGGCCAGGTCACCAACTTTACGGTGACGCCGTCGCTGCCAGTCCCCGGGACACTTTCGCTGACCGACAAGGACGTCATGTTGGTTGACATTTCCCGCGCGACGGTCGCCGGGCCGGTCACGGCCAAGAAGTTCGTCTACAATCTGGGCAACATCGCCCCGGGCGTGACGCTCAAGCGTGGCTTCGTCATGGCGCCGCTCCTGGTGGACGAGGAAGTCTACCTCGTCGCGACCACGCACCTCGAGGACGATCTCGGCCCGAACGACCTGAGCACCCTCCGGTACGCCCAGATGTCGGAGATAGTGGCGTATGCGGACGGCTATGGCGTGCCGCGGGCCGTCATCATGGGCGACCTGAACGACGTCGAGGGCTCGCTCATGTACAACGTTGCGACCGGAGGCGGGTTCGCCGATCTCTGGACGACACTCCGCCCAGGCACGACTGGCTACACCTGCTGCCAGTTCTCCGACCTGTCGAATCCGCGGCAGGACATGAATCAGCGGATTGACTTCATCTTCGCGCGCGGGTTCGAGGGTCCACCCGGCCGGGCCATGGGGATGATTGACCGGGTGAGCTACAACCCCTCGGACAAGTTCCCCGGACCGTCCTATCCGATCTGGCTGTCCGACCACGCGGGGTTGCTGGGAACCCTGCTGATGCCGTGACGAGCTGACCTCGCAGCGACCCGCAGGGCCCGGGGGCTTCCCCGGGCCTTGCTCGTTGCAGGACATGGGGATACATCCTCCTGAAGCAACTCGGGACAGCTCGCTTGACCGTCGCTTAACCCGGTGGCCCGAGGTTCTCGCCGTGACGCGGCACTGGGCCGCGCTCAACCACGAGGAGGAGATATGAAGCGGACAGGAGCATTCGCGCTTTTCGGACTCACCGTGCTCGCCATGGGGTGCGGGGTTGGGGATGTTAGCGACATCGGCACCCCAGACGACAGTGCCGGGTTTGTCCGCGGCGGCGGAGCCGGCCAGGCCATCTTCATGAGCCGCAATCTGTATGTCGGCGCCGACGTGGACGCGGTCATCGCGGCGCTGGCCTCCCCGAATCCCTCCGATGACCTCCCAGCCCTCATCGCCGCGGTGAATGAGGTCAACGCCACCGACTGGCCGACGCGGGCCCGGGCCCTGGCGGCGGAGATCGCACGGGAACGTCCCCACGCGGTGGGGCTGCAGGAGGTGTCCAACCTGGACCTGGTCATTCCCCCGCTCGGCGTGAACTACCACGCCGACTTCCTGGCCGATCTGCTGACCGAACTCGCTGCGCTGGACCTCAACTACGCCGTGGCGGCCCAGGTCCAGAACACCGTCGCCCAGCCCTTCCCGGGAGTGAGCCTGGTGGATCGTGACGTGATCCTGGTTGACGCCGACCGCGTCACCGTCAACGGCGCACCATTCGGCAAGAACTTCATCTACAACATCGGCCAGGTCGCGCCTGGCGTCACCATCGTGCGCGGCTTCGTCCGGATTGACGCCACCATCAATGGCGGTGACTGGACCATCATCAACACCCACCTCGAATCGGGAGGCGGCTCGGCTCTCCGCCAGCTGCGCGCGGCGCAGATGACGGAACTGGTCGCCTACCTGCCCCCCTCTGGACCAGTGGCCGTGCTGGGCGACCTCAACGACACACCCGGCTCCCTCATGTATCAGGTCGCCGCGGGCGCCGGCCTCACCGACGCGTGGGCCGCGATCCATCCCGGCGAGCCTGGCCTGAGCTGCTGCCACGCGTCGGATCTGTCGAACCCGCGGTCCGACATGCACTCCCGGATCGACTACGTGCTGGTTCGCGGAACGGCACCCGGTGACGATGGCGAGTTCGGCAGGATCCGGCTGCTGGGGATCCGCCAATCGGAGCGGCTCGACGGTCCGATCCATCCCATCTGGCCCAGCGATCACGCGGGACTCGCCGCCACCCTGCGGGCGCCGGTCGCCACGGCCCTGAAGTAGGGGCCTCGATCGGCCTCGCTTCGCCGGCCCCTCCCGCAGTCCGGGGAGGGGCCGGTCCCGTTCCGCCCCCCGCCGGCCGGCCGACTCACCCCGCCCTTGTGAACCAGGCCGGCCTCCCGCAAGATGCGGGGCATGCGCATCGCGGTGGTGTTCGACACCCCCTACGAGGGGTGGACGCCGGAGGATCATGCCGCCCGGATGGCCAAGGAGGTCGCCAACTGGAAGCGTGACGAGCCGGAGATGGAGTACCAGATCGGCCACGCGCTTCTCAAGCGCGGCCATGAGGTGCTGCTGGCGGGCATCCGGCGCGACATCGGGGAGGTCCTGCCGCTCCTCGCGGAGTGGAAGCCCGACCTCGTGGTCAATGGCGCGGAGTCCTACCGCGGCCTGGCCGAGCTGGATTACCTCGTCCCCGCGGTGCTCGAGGCCGAGGGATATCGCTACACCGGCTCACCACCGCTGGCGCTGCTGGTCACCCGCAACAAGGCGATGAGCAAGAAGGTGCTGGCCTACCATGACATCCGCGTCCCGGGGTTCGTCACCTACCGGCTGACCGAGTCCGTCCGGTCGGCCCCGGAAGTCGCCTTCCCGCTGATCGTGAAACCGCTCCAGGCCGATGCCTCGGCCGGGATCGCGATCGCCTCGGTGGTGCAGGATCGGGAGGCGCTGGCCGAGCGGGTGGACTTTGTGCACGAGCGGTTCAACCAGCCCGCCATCGCGGAGGAGTTCATCGAGGGCCGTGAACTGTATGCCAGCGTGGTCGGCAACGACGACCGGCTGGAGATTCTGCCGCTGACCGAGATGGTGTTCGACCCGGAGAAGACCAAGCCGGAAGAGCGGATCGCGACCCAGTACGCCAAGTGGGACGAGCCCTACCGGGAGCGGCGCGGTATCCGGAATCAGTTCGCCCGGCGGATCTCGAAAGCGGCCCGAGCCATGATCGAGGAGACGGCGCGCACCGCCTACCGGGCGCTCTGGCTCCGGGACTACGCCCGCCTCGACATCCGGCTCACCGCGAAGGGGGAGGTCTGGTTCATCGAAGCCAACGCCAACCCGTTCATCAGCTACGGACACGACGTGGCCAGTGCCGCGGTCAAGGCCGGCATGAACTACTACGCCTTCATCCAGCGGATCGTGGACGAGGCTATGGCGCGGTATGAGCGGGCATAGGCGGCGAGAACTGCCGCGGCCGGAGCTGCGCTGCGTGTGCGGCCACGAACTCAAGCGGTACTGGAGCTATTGCCCGCGCTGCAGCCGGTCACAGACCTGGCGCGACAGCGGGCGCATCACGGGGGCCGAGTGCTACAGCTGCGGCTGGATCGTCTCGGACAAGTTCAGCTGGTGTCCCTGGTGCGGCGCCGACATCTACGAGGAGGGATTCTCCAGCGAAGATCCACTCAGCGCGCCGAAGGGCTTCCGGAAGGACGCCCGGTGCGACGCCGGCTGCGGTGGTGGGGTGCAGTACCCCATGCCGTACTGCCCCTGGTGCGGCGGGATGCAGTCCTGGAACGAGGACCGCCTGTTCGAGGGCAACTGCCCCCACTGCGCCCGCGGGGTGGACGACTGGATGAACAGCTGCCCCTGGTGCGGCCGAGACGCCACCGGGAGGGACCTCATTCCGCGCGCCCTCCGGCGGGTGCGCCGCCTGCTGCTGGTGAGCCGGGTCGGGGACTGGGGCTACCGGCTTCTGCTCAGGCCGGGGATCTCGGGCGTCGATCCCCGCTATCCCAAGATCGTCGAGATCGAGCAACGCTACGTCACCGGCATCCGCCGGCGCGACGAGATTCCCTGGCCCATGCTCGTCGGGCTCATCACCCACGAGCTGGGACACAGCTTCCTCTACCACCACTGGCACTGGACCAGTTCCAAAGCCTTCCGGCGCGCCTTCGGAGAAGTGAACAAGGCCTACCGCGGGCTGGACGACACCTGGGTCTACTTCCAGCGGCGCCGCGTGGCGATCGCGCCGACCGACCATGTCTCCGCCTACGCCGCTCGGCACCCGCAGGAGGACTTCGCCGAGACCTTTCGCTTCTACGTCACCCGGCGGGGGAGACTCCGCGAGCTGTTCGCGGAATTCGGCCGCAAGCGGAAGGGAGTGGTGGTGTACGAGAAGTTCCTCGTGCTCCATGATTATCTCCGGTCGCTGCGTGGGTAGGCGACGACCAAGCGCCCCTCGGGAGCGCGGAAGCGCGACCCGGGCGCGCGGGAGTGGCGATGGGGCGCAGGGCGGGCCTCCGCGCCGGCCCACAGCCTGTGACAGAACCGTGACCGCTGCTCCGGGCCCATGGGGTTGCGCCGGATGGGGCCCGCCGGTTATTGTTCTCGCCAGATGACATAGCCCTTCGGGGCCCCGGATGCGGTCGCCGGGTGATGCCAGACCGAGTCAGGGCGCTCGATTCCAACGGAATCGGGCGTTTTGTGCATGTAGGGGCCGCATGAATGCGGCCCCTACATGCACATACACGGCCCCTACGTGCGCCCCACACGATTCCGGATCGCCCCGACCACCTGCCCTACCAGCAGCGGAACCAGACTCATTCCAATCACCAGCATCCAGCCGCTCCGGCCGGGGGGGGACAGTCCCATCACCTCTGCCAGTCCTGGAAGGTGGATCGTCGCCAGGATGAGCGGCACGCAGAGCGCGAGCGCCCCCCACACCCAGGGATTGCGGGTGACGGCGTTCCGGAGCAGACCGGACCCATCGGGCCGCATGTTGAACACGTGCCAGAGCTGGGCGAGGCCGAGGGTCAGGAATGCGATCGTATTGGCGGCCTCGTCCCCGACCTGAAGCCGGGTGAGCGCGACCTGGTGCGCGGTCAACACCGCGGCCGTGAGCAGGGCACCATACGCCGCGATCGCACGCCAGTGATGCCGAGTGAGGAGCGCGGCCCCGCCCCGGTGGGGAGGATGGGTGAGGACCGACGCATCGCCCTCGCCCAGCCCGAGCGCCAGCGCCGGGAACACATCGGTGACGAGATTGAGGAAGAGGATCTGCAGGGGGAGGAGGGGGAGCGGCGCGCCGACCGCCGTCGCCACCGCGATCACCCCTACCTCGCTGAGATTGCAGGACAGCAGGTAGAAGACGAACGCGCGCAGGTTCCCGAAGATCACCCGCCCTTCGCGGATCGCCTCCACGATGGTCGCGAAGGAGTCGTCGCGGAGCACGATGTCCGCCGCCTCGCGCGCGACCTCGGTCCCGCGGCGTCCCATGGCGATGCCGACATTGGCACGGGCCAGCGCGGGGGCGTCGTTGACGCCGTCGCCGGTCATCGCGACCACGTCTCCGTTTGCCTGGTGCAGCGCAATGAGGTCGAGCTTCTGCGCCGGGCTCATCCGCGCCACGATCGCGGCCCGCCGCAGGCGGTCGTGTGCGGTACCCGGCCCCTCCGCAGCGATGCGCATCATCGCGCCGGTCACGGGAGCCTGGTCCTCCCCCGGAACCAGCAGGCCCACCTGGCGGGAGATGCTGAGCGCGGTCTCGGGATGGTCACCGGTCACCATCACCACGCGGATGCCGGCGCCGCGGCAGGCCCGCAGGGCCGCCGCGACGTCCCCCCGCGGTGGATCCTCGATGCCCACCAGCCCCAGCAGGGTCAGGTCGGCATACGGCTGCTGCCGCGGACCGCCGTGGCGCCGCGCCAGTGCCAGCACCCGAAGCCCTTGAGCCGCGAGCGCATCGTCCCGAACCCGCCACCTGTCCCGCGTCGCCTGGTCGAGCGGGCGGTCACCCCCCTCAGTGGCCTCGGCGATGCAGTGCGCAAGCACCGCCTCGGTCGCCCCCTTCACTGCCACCCGCACCTCCTCGCCGGCGACATGCACCGTTCCCATCAGCCGCAGGTCGGGATCGAACGCCTCCTCGTGCACCTCCGACCAGTGCGACAGCAGCGCTGGGCGTAGAATCGCGTGCCGGGCCCCCAGCTCGAGCAGCGCCCCGTCGATCGGGTCGCCGACCGCGCCCTCCTCTCCCAGTGCGGCGTCATTGCACAGCACGCCGGTTTCGATCAGGGCGCACAACGCACCGGCCGGAGCCGTGCCTGAGTCGGGCAACACCTCTCCTTCGGCGGTCACCACACGTACCACGGCGAGCCGGTTCTCGGTCAGGGTACCAGTCTTGTCCGTGAGGATGACCGTGGTGGCACCCAGCGTCTCGACCGCCGAGAGCCGGTTGACCAAGGCGTTGCGCTGTGCCATGCGGTGCATCCCGCGCGCCAGCGCGATGGTGGCGATGATCGGGAGTCCCTCCGGCACCGCGGCGACCGCCAGCGCGATTGCGGTCTCGACAATGAGGAATGGATCATGGCCCTGCAGTACCCCCGTCACCGCGACCACCGCCGCGATGGCGAGCGCCACCCACACCAGCCGCTGGCCGAACTCGCCCAACCGGCGCTGAAGCGGGGTCTCCTCCTCGTCGGCCTCGACCACCAGCTGGGTGATCCGTCCGAGCTCGGTGTCCATTCCGGTGGCGACGGCGAGCCCGATGCCGGCGCCCCGGGTCACCGCGGTGCCCTTGTGCAGCATGTTCCACCGCTCCGCCAGCGGCGGGTCGCCCGGGATGGTGCCGACTCGCTTGGCGACCGGTAGTGACTCGCCGGTGAGGGCCGCCTCAC
>JAOUIC010000539.1 GCA_029884275.1 Gemmatimonadota bacterium
CCTAGCCATGTGCGGCATCGCTGGCGTTATCACGCGGAGCTGGACCGCGCCGCTCGGCCCCGCCCTCGAACGCGCCTTGGAGCGCCTCCGTCACCGCGGGCCCGACGACGAGGGGATCGCCTTCATCCCAGACCCGCCCACGGACGGCCGCCCAGGCGTCGCGCTGGCCAATCGCCGGCTTGCCATCCTCGACCTCAGCCCCGCCGGCCACCAGCCGATGTCGTCCTCCGACGGCCGCTGGACGGTGGTGCTCAATGGGGAGATCTACAACTACCTCGAACTGCGCGACGAGCTGGAGCGGGCGGGCACGAGGTTCCGCTCTCACAGCGACACCGAGGTGTTGACCGAAGCCTTCGCCACGTGGGGCGCGGACAGTCTCGCGCGACTCCAGGGGATGTTCGCGCTGGCCGCCTTCGACCACCGAACCGGTCATCTCATCCTCGCCCGCGACCCCTTCGGCATCAAGCCGCTCTATTACGGCCGGAGCGGCGCGACACTGATGTTCGCCTCCGAGATTCCGGCCATGCTCGAGTTTCCCGGCATCGGACGATCGGTGGACCCGCATCACCTCCACGAGTTTCTCACCCGATCGAACACCGACTACGGCGACGGCACGCTGCTGCGCGATGTCCGCCAGGTACCCTCCGGGCATTACCTGGAGGTCCCCCTGTCGGACCCGGCTGGCCACCAGGTCCACCGCTACTGGACGCTCGACCTGGAGCGGGAGGTCGCATGGTCGTACGATGAAGCGGCCGAGCGGGTGCGAGAGAGCTTTCTCCAGAGCATGCGACTCCACCTCCGGAGCGATGCGCCCCTGGGCTTCGCGCTGAGCGGCGGGATCGATTCCTCGGCCGTCGTGATGGCCGCGCGCCATGTGCTCGGCCCCGACCATGAGCTGCGGACCTTCAGCTTCATTCCGGATGAGGCGCGCATCGATGAGGAACCGCATGTCGATACGGTTGGACGCGCGGCCGGGGCGATCATGCAGAAGATCCGTCTCCGCCCCGACGACCTGCGGCGGGACATCGAGACCCTTGCCGCGCTCCAGGGCGAGCCGTTCGCGAGCCCGGTCATCTATGCCCAGTACCGGGTCATGGGACTCGCGCGCCAGGCGGGGGTGAAAGTCGTGCTGGGTGGGCAGGGCGCGGATGAGATCCTGGCCGGGTACGATCGCTATCTCCCGGCGCGCATCGCCTCCCTCGCTCGTCAGGGGCGCTGGATCACCGCCTGCCGAACGGCCATCGCACCCGTCACCCCCTACCCGGGGGGGAGAGGCCCGCTGCTCCGCGCGACGCTGGTGCGTGCCCTTCCGGCTCGGGCAACCGAGGCGGCGTACTCCCTCTTCAGAGCCGCCCAGCGTACTCCTCCCTGGCTCGACCACCACTGGTTTGCCGACCGCGGTGTCTGGCCCCGGCCGGAATGGTCGGCCACCGGCCATCGCGTGATGCGGCAAATGCTGGGACACAACCTCCTCGAGAGCCAGATCCAGGCCCTGATGCGCTATGAGGACCGGAATGCCATGGCCTTCTCGCTGGAGAATCGAGTACCGTTCCTCACCACGCCTCTGGTCGAGTTGCTCTTCTCGCTTCCGGAGGAGTACCTCCTCGCCGCCGACGGCACCCGGAAGGCGGTGTTCCGGCAAGCGATGCGGGGCATCGTGCCGGACAGTATCCTCGACCGTCGTGACAAGATCGGCTTCTCGGTCCCGATCATGGCCTGGTTCGAGAGTCTGCGGCCGTGGGTGTCGGATCGCCTCTCGCTCGCTTCCCGGCTCCCTTGCCTGGTCGGGCCGCAGCTCGATATGCGCAGACGGGCCCTGATGTCCGGCCAGCCCTGGGGCGACCCGTTCCTGGCCTGGCGCTGGGTGAGCCTGGCGACGTGGGCCGAACGATTCGGAGCTATTTTCGACTAGGGAATCAACGCACAACCGGAGCGGCCATGTCGGACATCTCACCACAAGTACCCGAGGGCGACTGGATCGACCAGATCACCGACTCCCAGTGTATGGAGGTGTTCTGGCTCTACGTCGACCCGCCCGAACCCTTCCTGGCCCGGTTCCCTCCCGCGCTCCTGGGGGCAGCGATGCGGCATGCGCTGAGGGAGATCGCGTCCGCTCGCCCGGAAGCCAGCCGGCCGCCATCATCGGGCGGTTGATTT
>JAOUIC010000538.1 GCA_029884275.1 Gemmatimonadota bacterium
CGGGGTCTCCAGGATCGTGGCCGAGACCGGTGTGGGCGAGGTGCACCTCGGTCCCCGCACCGGCCCCCGCGGCGACCTGGACCTGGAGGAGCTGTCCGCCGTTCTCCGCGCCCTCTCACCGGCGAGGCGGTGAGCCGCCGCGGCAAGTCGGGAAACTGGCGCCTCGACCCATCCGTACGTGCCGCCACCACAACCAGGACACCCACCATGCCGCTTCGATTCTGCAGACTGCTGCTCGTCGCCCTCATCATCTCGCTGGTGGCAGCCGACGCGGCCCACGCCCAGGCTGCCCCGGACCGCGAGGCGATTCTCGGAGTGGTCAGGCGCCTGTTCGACGGAATGCGGGCTGGTGACAGCGCGGCGGTGCGCGCGGTGTTCCACCCGCGCGCGGCATTCATCGGGGCGCTCGAACGGGAAGGCACCGCCTCGGTGAAGTTCGAGGACCCGGAAGGGTTCATCAAGGCGGTGGGATCGCCGCACGAACAGGTCTGGGATGAGCGGACCCGGAATGAAGTCGTGCACCAAGACGGCACCCTCGCGTCGGTCTGGATGGACTACAGCTTCTACCTCGGCGACAAGTTCAGCCACTGCGGAGTGGATGCCTTCCTCCTCGCCCGCGAGAGCGCCGACTGGAAGATCGTGACGCTGGCCGATACCCGCCGTCGTCAGGGCTGTCCCGACCAGCCGGGATCGTGACCGCCATGGAGAGCATTGTCTGGGCCGATTTCGAGCGCGTCGAACTCCGGGTCGGCACGATCGTGGAGGTCGGCGAATTCCCGGAGGCGAGGAAGCCGGCCTGGAAGCTGACCGTGGATTTCGGCCCGCTCGGCACCCGGCGGTCGAGCGCCCAGATCACCACGCTCTATCCCAGGGGCGAACTGGTCGGCCGCCAGGTGCTGGCAGTGCTCAACTTTCCCCCCAAGCGGATCGGCCCATTCGAGTCGGAGGTGCTGGTCACGGGGTTCGCACGTGAGGACGGCGCCATCGTCCTGGCCGTGCCGGACCGGCCGGTCCCGAACGGAGCGCGACTGGTGTAGGGGAGGGGCAGGGGCTCCGCCCCTACCCACGCACCCGCCTCCGCGCCAGATTCCCGGCGCCATGCGACCCACCCAGTACCCCGATTCGCACGTCTTCTATCGGAAGCTGACCCGCCGCTTCCCGCTCATCGCGCGGGGGGAAGGGTGCTGGCTGATCGACAACGAGGGCCGGCGGTACCTCGACGGCTCCGGCGGCGCGTTCGTCGCCAACCTGGGGCACGGCGTGGCGGAGATCGGGCAGGCCATGGCGGCCCAGGCCGCGAGGATCGCCTACCTCAACGGAACCGCGTTCACCAGCGAGCCGGTGGAGGAGCTGGCCGACGAGCTGGCGACGCTGCTCCCCCCGCCGCTCGACAAGTTCTACTTCCTCGGCAGCGGGTCGGAGGCCGTCGAGGCGGCGCTCAAGCTGGCCCGGCAGTACTGGGTGGAGTCCGGCAGGCCGGACAAGCACAAGATCATCGCGCTCTACCCTGCCTATCACGGGAACACCCTGCTGGCCCTCTCTGCCTCCGCCCGGGAGCACTACAAGACCTACTACCGCGAGTGGCTGGTGGATATTCACCGCATTCCGGCGCCCTACGAGTACCGCTGCGCATGCGGCGGGGTGCCTGATCCCCGCACCGGGTCGATCAACGACTGCCCGGTCTGCTCGGGATCGGCGCTCGAGCGCGCGATCGAGGAGATCGGCGCCGGCAAGGTCGCGGCGTTCATCGCCGAGCCGGTCGGGGGCAGCTCGACGGGACATTCGGTGCCACGGCTCGACTATTTCCGCCGGATTCGGGAGATCTGCGACCGGCACGATGTTCTGTTCATCGCCGACGAGGTGCTGGTCGGCGCCGGGCGTACCGGCACCTGGTCGGCGATCGAGCAATACGGCGTCCTTCCCGACATCATGACCTTCGGCAAAGGCATCACCGGAGGGTATGCCCCGCTGTCGGCAGTCGTCGCGAGCCGCCGGCTGCTCGACCCGATCGCCCGTGGGAGCGGGGCGCTGCTCCATGCCCAGACGTTCAGCCATCACCCGGTGCTCGCGGCGGCGGGACTGGCCGCGGTCAGGCACATCAAGCGGCATGGTCTGGTGGAGCGGGCAAGAGTCATGGGTGAAGTGTTCCACCGGAAG
>JAOUIC010000540.1 GCA_029884275.1 Gemmatimonadota bacterium
TCGGCACGCCCGGCCCCAGCCGGGATGAACGCCGGGCCGAGGCACGCAGCGATCTCGAGCGACGACTGTCCCAGGCCCGCGCCCGCCGCCGCCGGGTCGCCGAGGAAGACACGGACGAAGAGCCGGTCGGCTGAGCGGCTCGATGCGGGACCAACCCCGCGGGCTCGCCGGCTTCTCCAGCCGCGTTCTCAACCAGGCCGATCGCCACAACCTGCCGTTCCTGGCCAGCGCGCTGACCTTCGACGCGCTGCTGGCCGCCATCCCCTTCCTGATCCTGCTGCTGGTCGGCCTCACCATGGTGGCCCGGCTCAGTCCGGTCTCGAGCAGCAGCGACCTCGATGTGCTGTTCCAGCGGTTCCTGCCGGAGCAGGCGGGGCCGGTCGCGGGGGTGAACCCGCTGGTGGAACGGGCCCTCCTCGCGATCGCCCGCGCGCGCGCCACCATCTCGCTCTATGCCATCCCGCTGTTCCTCTGGTTTGCGACCCGGCTCTTCGCCTCGATCCGCGCGTCGCTCACCCTGGTGTATGACGTGCCGCGGCGTGCCGCCGGGCGCCACTTCATCGTGGCGTATCTGGCGGGAAAGGCCCGGGACGGCGTGATGGTCCTGCTCACGGTCGCGATCCTCACCATCAATGGGTTCCTGACGACCGGCCTGCACATCGTGGAACTGGTGCGAGCCCGGCTGCAGCAGGCCGTCCCCGGCTTCGGGTTCCTGGCGACCGGCCTCGGTCACCTGCTGAGCGAGATGCTCGCCTTCGCCTTCGCCGTCGCGATGTTCTACGTGGTCTATCGCCACGCGTCGCCGCGTAAGCTCAGGAGGCGGGCGGCGGTGGTGGGCTCGGTCTTCACCGCGGTCCTCGTGGAATTCGCCAAGCGGCTCTACGGCTGGTACCTGTCGCACCTGGCCATGACCAGCCAGTTCTCGACCGATGCACAGCTCGGCGCGCTGGTGCTGTTCGTGCTCTGGGTCTACTATGCCGCGCTGGTGTTCCTGCTGGGCGCGGTGGTGGCGGAGACCTGGGAATTGTGGTGGCGGCTGCGGACCCATGGGATGCCGCCCCACCCACTCGCCACGGCGGAGTAGCGCGTGCTCACGAGGTTCCACCAGCGAACGGGGCGCTGAATTGCGGTTCTTGTCTCTTGGCTTGGCGCAGGGCGATCGGGGCGCCGGATCGGGGCCCCAGCGGCGCGCAAGACGTCCGTGCCTGTCCCATCCTCGGCACTCCGCGCTGAGAGTCGGTGCTGACCGCACCGGGAATTCCGTGCGCGCCGCACGGGGACCCCGACCGGACCCCGATTCGCCCTGCGCTCCCGGGCGATCGTCGCGGGACCCCGACCGGACCCCGATTCGCCCTGCGCTCCCGGGCGATCGTCGCGGGGCCCCGATCCGGCGCCCCGATTCGCCCTGCGCTCCCGGGCGATCGTCGCGGCACCCCGAAGTGCCATGAACCAGCGCTACCCGCAACCATAGATCTAGGCCATGCGACTCCTGCCTCTTCTGCTCCTCGTTTCCTCCCCGCTCGCGGCCCAGGAGTTCGACTTCTACGCCCGCGGACCCTACCGCTCCGCCGTGCCGCGCCCCGAGACGGTCATCGGCTACCGCGTGGGAAGCCAGCAGACCATGTATCACCAGCAGCAGGCGGTGTTCGACGCGATGATCGCCGCCTCCCCCGACCGGGCCCGGACTGAAGTCATCGGGCAGACCGTCGAGGGAAAGGTCATGCGGTTGCTGGTCATCTCCGCGCCGGAGAACCTCGCCCGGCTGGACCAGATCCAGGCCGACCTCGCCAGGCTCGCCGACCCGAGGAAGACCAGGCCGGAGGAGGCGAAGGCCATCGGAGGGCGCACCCCGGTCACGGTCCTCCTCTCCCACTCGGTGCACGGCAACGAGCCGGCCGGCTTCGAAGCCGCGATCCAGACCGTGTATCAGCTGCTGGCGAGCGACGAGCCGGCGACGCTCGACATCCTGCGGCACAGCGTCGTGCTCATCAACCCCTCCCAGAACCCCGATGGCCACGAGCGCTTCGCCGCCTGGTCCAATTCCGTGGCGGTCGCGGCCGATGAGCCGGCCGCGCTGGAACAGACCGAGCCCTGGTCGGTGTGGGGCCGGTACAACCACTACCGGTTCGACCTGAATCGCGACCTGCTGGCGCAGT
>JAOUIC010000541.1 GCA_029884275.1 Gemmatimonadota bacterium
GGTGGCCAGCAATTCCCGGTGGCGGGCCTCGAGCAGATGCGAGATGGGGGTGGCCTGGCGCAGGGCCTCGAGCAGCAAGGGGGCCTGGGCGCGTTTGGCCACCGGGTGGGTCGGGTCGAACACTGCCACGCCGAGCGGGCCGAGCCATTCCGCCAGCAGACCGGCACAGCTGCCGGCCACGGTCGCATCGGGCCG
Source organism: Gemmatimonadota bacterium (assembly GCA_029884275.1). Lineage (GTDB taxonomy): Bacteria > Gemmatimonadota > Gemmatimonadetes > Gemmatimonadales > GWC2-71-9 > JADJOM01. The sequence continues at coordinate 196 of JAOUIC010000541.1, forward strand.
GTAGTGGCGGCGGATCGTGCCCATGACCGCATCCCGTTCCGATCCGGGGGGCATCGCCTCCTCCAGACCGGTGAGGAGCATCTCAATCTCCGGTCCGAGCGGCTCCCGGTACATCGGACGCATGGGGGCATCGGCAGGCCGTTCGCGGAGGATGCCATGGGCGGTTGTGCCGTCGCTGCCCTGCCAGGAGACCCTGGCCGCCTCCGCGAAATCGTGGTCATCACCCGCCACCCAGAAGACCGGCACGACGGGGCGTGCCCACCGGGCCTCGAGCAGGCGGGCCAGCACGGCCGCCGAGATCGCCTTGTGAATGGTGTAGAGCGGGCCACTGAACAAGCCGGGCTGCTGACCGCTGGTCACCGCCAGGGCACTGGGTTCCAGCAGGCGGGAGGCCGGACTGCCGGGGCCGGTGGCGCCGACGAACGCCTGAAGCAGCTCGGGCAGCAGTCCGCCGGGGCGAAGCGCTGGAGGGGAAAGCGTGGGTGCCGGCCCGGCCGATACGATGCGCAACATCGTCAGTTCACCCTGGCTACGAGGATGACTCGGGAACCGGCGCCCACCGGCTCGCCGTCATAGCTGCCGAACCGTGCCGTCACCTCGGCCCCGTGAGCCGAGACCATCCGTTCGAGTTCGTCGGGATCCAGAAGGCGCACGCGTTCGGCGAACTGCCGCCCGTCGGAGAGCCGGATGGTCTTCTCGACCATCCGGCCGTCGGGGCTGATCCGTCGGTCGACCGTGGCGTCGTAAGGCCCGAGGCGGGTGCACTCGCGTTTCACCAGTCCGGTCCGGACCTTCCCGGCATGAAGGAAGTCGATCACGAACCAGCCTCCCGGCCGGACCGTGGCGAGCATCTCAGCCAGCGCGGCATCGTGCTCGTCATCGGTGGCGAAATATCCGAAGCTGGTGAACAGGTTGAGTGTCAGATCCATGGACCTTGCCCGCACGGGCAGGCGCCTCATGTCGGCCCGGATCAGCGGGCAACCGGTGTGCAGCTTCGCCCGGCGAAGCAGGGTTGCGGAAAGGTCGACCCCGGTCGGCGCCGCCCCGTGCCGGACCAGCGCGGCGAGGTGGCGGCCCCCGCCGCAGGCCACGTCCAGGATCCGCCAGCCGGTCTTCCACGGCAGCGCCTCCTGGAGCAGGGCCACGAGGCGATCGGCCTCACGGTCGTCTCGATGCGGATAGAGCTCGAGGTACTCGTCCCCGAACCACTGCTCGAACCACTCAGGCATCGGGAGCCGGCGCGGTCACTTGTGATAGGGGGTGCGATGGAGAATCGTGAACCCCCGGTAGAGCTGCTCGTAGACGATGACGCGGGCGAGTTCATGCGGCAACGTGAGCGGCCCCAGGCTCCAGCGCCCGTCGCAGCCATCCACGAGGGCCGGGTCGAGGCCATGGGAGCCGCCGAGCAGCAGGGACACCGGCCGCCCAGCCGTCCGCCATTCGTCAAGCCGCCGGGCCAGCGTCTCGCTGGTCCATGGCTCTCCGGCGCGATCGAGCGCCACTACGATGCTGCCCGGTGCCACGAGCCCGCGGAGGCGTGTCGCCTCCTGCCGGCGACCCGCCTCGATGGTGGACGCCTTCCCCGCCTCACGGCATTCCCGTTCCTGCAGCTTCCCGAAGCGGCCGATCCGCCGGATGTAGTCGTCGGCGAGGTCCCGGCACGCGGGACGCAGCCGCCCGACGGCGATCACCGCGAGGTGCGCGCTCAGGCGTAGAGGCCGCGCAGGCGATGCACCGCCGCGACCCGGTCGATCGCCAGCATGTAGGCGCCGATGCGGTTGTCCACCTTGTGCTTCTCGGCCATGGCGGTGACCTCGTCGAACGACTGCACCATGATCCGCTCGAGCCGCTGGTTCACCGTCGCTTCGTCCCAGAAGTATCCGCCGCGATCCTGGACCCACTCGAAATAGCTGACCGTGACGCCGCCGGCGTTGGCCAGAATGTCGGGGATGACGAAC
>JAOUIC010000542.1 GCA_029884275.1 Gemmatimonadota bacterium
GGCGAGCTACCAGACTGCTCCACCCCGCGATGGATGATGTCACCACTTGCGCGTGCCGCACTGCGCGCCGACAGTAGAGAGCGGGAAACGGGACTCGAACCCGCGACCCCAACCTTGGCAAGGTTGTGCTCTACCAACTGAGCTATTCCCGCATTCGCGCCGGATTCTACCGACCGGCCGGATACTTCGCAACGGGGCGCCAGGCATCGTCGGTCGCCGCCGCCGTCCGATGCTGTAGTGGAGGCGAGGGGGATCGAACCCCTGACCTCGTGAATGCCATTCACGCGCTCTCCCAACTGAGCTACGCCCCCGCTATATTGGCGCGCCCCGCCGGCTCCCTGGTCTCGAGAAGCACGGCAAGCTAGCGGGCCGCGTCACGGCGTGTCAAGTTAAGAGGTGCACGGGCATGGGCTCGGAGGCGAGACGGGGGACATGAAGAGACCGACAGCAGGCAAGAAAGTGCCCGCCAGAAAGGCCGCCGGGAAGCCGCCGCACTCACCGCGGTCTGCGAGCCTGGCCGACCCGGCTCCAGAAGTCCCGAGCAAGCCGCTCAAACTCACCCCGGTCCAGGAGATCCTGGCCCAGAATCAGCCGGTCCGCCGGGGCCGCAAGGGTCGCCGCGAAACCTCAAAGACCCTCGGAGTCTACGATTCCGATCGCGACATCCTCGACCAGTACCTGCATGAGGTGAGCCAGACGCCGTTGCTCACGCACCCGCAGGAGATCGCCATCGCCAAGCTGGTGCGGCAGGGTGATCCCGAGGCGATGCAGGAGCTGGTGAAGCGCAACCTCCGGTTCGTCATCTCGGTCGCCAAGAAGTACCAGAACCGCGGCCTGCCCCTGACCGACCTGATCGGCGAGGGCAACGTCGGCCTGCTGACCGCGGCCCGGAAGTTCGACCCGGACCAGGGCGTGAAGTTCATCTCCTACGCGGTGTGGTGGATCCGGCAGGCGATCCTCGCCAGCCTGGCCCGTCAGGGCCGCACCGTGCGGGTGCCGCTCAACCGCACGGCCGACCTCTCCCGCATCGTCCGGACCGCGGAAGCGCTGCGGCAGGAACTGCGTCGCGAGCCGACCCCGGAGGAGATCTCCCGCGCCACCGGGCTCTCGCTGGAAGTGGTGCAGTCGCTGGCCGCACTCAACACCAGCGACGTCCGGCTCGATGCCCCCCTCGATCCCGAGGGAGACCGGTCGCTGATCGAACGGTTTGTGGCGGAGGACCACGCCGACGCCGAAGAACAGGCGATGGACAAGTTCCTCACTGACGAGATCGAGCAGGCCCTCGGCACGCTCCCGTCGCGCGACGCCAAGGTGCTCCGGCTGTATTTCGGGCTCGACGGCGGGCGGGAGCACACCCTCGAGGAGATCGGCGGCATGCTGGGCGTCACGCGCGAGCGGGTCCGGCAGCTCCGGGACCGGGCGCTCAAGCGGTTGCGTGAAGGGGACGTCGGCCGCGCCCTGGCGAGCTTCGCGGCGTGACTCAGGCCCTCCCTTCGGGGACCCGCCGGGTGGCTCCGGTCGTGGCGCGGGTCGGCCGATGGGGTATCGAATGGGCTCGGGCGCTGGCGGACCTGCGGACCTGGCTGCCGCATGTGATGCCGCAGATGCGCCGGCTGGGCGTCGACTCGGTTCCGATCGCACTGTTCATCGCGACCTTCACCGGCATCGTCCTCGCGCTCCTCTCCAAGTACATCTTCACCGGTGCCGTGCCCCTCTATTTCGTCGGCGCACTGGTGGGGAAGACCATCATGATGGAGCTCGGGCCGGTGCTGACCGGCCTCGCGCTCGCCGGCCGTGTCGGCGCCAACATCGCCGCCGAGCTGGGCACCATGAAGGTCACCGAGCAGGTGGACGCGCTCGAGACCCTCGCGTACAACCCCAGGAGCTATCTCGTCGTCCCCCGGGCCGTCGCCGGAATCCTGATGTTCCCCGCGGTCACGGCGCTTGCCATGCTGGTGGGCACCGCGGCGGGGTGGTTCACCTCCATCAACCTGCTCGACCTCTCGACCCTCGAGTTCGTCAAGGGCCTCCGGCTGTTCTACCGCTTCAAGGACATCTGGTTCGGACTGGTGAAAGCCGCGAGCTTCGGCGCGGCCGTGACCCTCGCAGGGTGCGCCATGGGGCTGGCGACCCGCGGGGGGGCCGAGGGCG
>JAOUIC010000543.1 GCA_029884275.1 Gemmatimonadota bacterium
GATCCCGCCGCCGCCCCACCACGACATCTATTCGATCGAGGACCTGGCCCAGCTGATCTTCGACCTGCGCACCGTCAACCCCAAGGCCCGCATCGGGGTGAAGCTGGCGGCCGAAGCGGGCGTCGGCACGATTGCGGCGGGCGTCGCCAAGGCCTACGCGGATTACGTCCTGATCGCCGGGCACTCGGGAGGCACCGGCGCTTCCCCGCTCTCCTCGATCAAGCACGCCGGCAGTCCGTGGGAACTCGGGCTGGCGGAGACCCAGGCGGCGCTGGTCGCCAACGGACTCCGCCATCGCATCGAAGTCAGGGTGGATGGCGGCCTTCGCACCGGCCGGGACATCGTCATCGCGGCGCTGCTCGGCGCCGAGAGTTATGGGTTCGGCACTGCGCCGCTGGTGGCGCTGGGCTGCGCCATGGCCCGGCAGTGCCACCTCAACACCTGCCCGACCGGCATCGCCACGCAACTGCCCGAACTGCGCGCCAAGTTCCGCGGCACGCCGGAACAGGTCATCACCTATTTCGGGTTCGTGGCGCGGGAGGTGCGCGAACTGCTCGCCAGCCTGGGCGCAGGGTCGCTGGACGCCATCATCGGCCGCGCCGACCTGCTCGCGCGGCGGGAACGACCCGAACCCTCATCGGCCCGGTTGCTCGACCTCTCCGCATTGCTCTGCCCCGCGGCCACGACCGGCGCCACGCCGCCCGATGCCCCGGTTCGGTGCGTCACGCCCAGGAATGAGCGGCCTGGCTCCGTCTACCTCGACGACGAGATCCTGTCGGAATGCGGTGGACACATCGACGCCGGACTGCCGTTCTCGGGCTTCTACGATCTGCGGAATCACCAGCTGACGGTCGGCGCCCGCGTTGCCGGCGTGATCGCCTCCCGGTACGGGCGGGAGGGGCTGCCGCCGGGTCGGCTGCACCTGCGTTTCCGGGGCACCGCTGGCCAGAGTTTCGGTGCCTTCGCGGTGCGCGGGATGCGGCTGGACCTCGAAGGCGAGGCCAACGATTACGTCGGCAAGGGCCTCGCCGGGGGCGAGATCTGCATCCGGCCCCATCGCCAGATCGGGTACGGACCGGCCACGCACGAGAACACCCTGGTCGGCAACACCTGCCTGTACGGCGCCACCGCCGGACGGCTCTTCGTCGCGGGGCAGGCCGCGAGCCGGTTCGCGGTCCGGAATTCCGGCGCGCTCGCGGTCATCGAGGGAGCCGGGAACCACTGCTGCGAGTACATGACCGGCGGTACGGTGCTGATCCTCGGTCCGGTGGGGCGGAACTTCGGAGCCGGGATGTCGCACGGAGTGGTCTATGTGCTGGACGAGAACGGGAGCTTCCCGGCGCGCGTCAACCGCGCCATGGTGGACATCGATGCGCTGACGCCGGAGGAGCAGGACGCCGTGCTGGACCTCACCCACGAGCACCAGGAACGGACCGGGAGCGCGCGGGCCCGCCAGATCCTGCTCGACTGGCCACGGTTCGCCCCCCTGTTCCTGAAGGTGGTGCCCCACGGGGTCCGCCCCCCGGTTGCGAATGTCCCCGCGATCGGAGGGGACCGGTCGGTGGTCGAGGGGGTCCCGCAAGCGATACCCTGACGGGACGACTCCGGCCGGACCGGGGTTCCGCTTGCGTGTTCTGGCATGCGGCCTTAGCTTGCTGAACAACAAGCAAGTCACACACCGAGACGTGGGAAACAGGGGACACAAGTGGCGTCCGTCGTCGAGAGGGAACGGAACCCCACCCGCACCCGGGAGGCCATCCTGGACGCGGCGGAACAGCTGTTCGCCGAGCGGGGCTACGAGCAAACCTCGCTGAGTGACGTCGGGCAGACCGCGGGAGTCTCGCGCGGGACACCGGGTTACTTCTTCGGCTCCAAGGAACAGCTGTACCGCGAGGTGCTGACCCGTTGTCTCGAGCGGGTCCGTGCGGCGGTGCGCAGCGGCCGGGAACGCGCGCTCGCCAGTCAGGAGGCGCCGGACGTGGTCCTGGCGGGCGCCGTGGGAGAGTATTTCGACTTTATCCACCAGAACCCGGCCTTTGTGCGCCTGCTGGAGCGCGAAGCCCTCAGCGGCGGCCACCAGCTGGAGCGCATCCCCCCGCACCTGAATGCGGCGCAGGAGGCGCTCGGGGCCATCGTCTCCGAGCTC
>JAOUIC010000544.1 GCA_029884275.1 Gemmatimonadota bacterium
CCGGTGACGTTCACCGCGATGGGGACGGCCGGGGCGGCGGCGGCGATCGCGGCGAACTCGACCACAACTCAGTCTGGGGGAGTGGGGACGGCAGTGGGCGCGCCGCCGAGCGTGCGGGTGACGGATGGCCTGGGGAACCCGGTAAGCGGCGTGAGCGTGACGTTCACGGTCACGGGTGGCGGCGGAAGCACGAGCCCGGCGAGCCCGGCGGTGTTGACGACCGGAGCCAACGGCGAGGCGACGCTCACCAGTTGGACGCTTGGGACGACGGCGGGGACGAACACGCTGACGGCGAGCTCGGGGAGCCTCAGCGGAAGTCCGGTGGCGTTCACGGCGACGGGGAGCGCGGTGAACGCGACGTCGATCGCGGCGATCTCGACGACGAGTCAGTCGGCGCCGGCGGGTACGGCGGTAGGCACACCTCCGAGTGTGCTGGTGACCGATGCCATCGGTAACCCGGTGAGCGGTGTGGGTGTCACATTTGCGGTGACCGGCGGCGGCGGGAGTGTGACCGGCGGAAGCGCGACCACGAATGCGAGCGGGATCGCTACGGTGGGGAGCTGGACGCTAGGAGCAGTCGCGGGGCCGAACACCCTGACGGCGACCAGCGGCACCCTCAGCGGCAGCCCGGTGACCTTCATCGCGACCGCGACGGCGGGGGCGGCCGCGAAGCTCGCATTCCAGGTACAGCCAGCGGGGGCCACGGCGGGGGCGACGCTGACCCCGGCGGTCGAGGTGGTGGTGCAGGACGCGCAGGGGAACACCGTGACGGGCTCGAGCGCGTCGATCTCTGTGGCCCTCACCACCGCGAGCGGCGCGACACTCACGGGAGGTGGCGCCGTAAGCGCCGTGAACGGAGTAGCGACGTTCGCGGGTTTGAGCGTGGACAAGGCCGCCAGCTACACCCTGACCGCGACGTCGGGAGGGCTCGCGACGGCGACCAGCGCCAGCTTCAGCATCACGCCGGCAGCGGCCAGCCAACTGGTCTTCACCGCGCAGCCAAGCGACGTGGTGGCGGGCAGCGTCATGGTGCCACCGGTCCAGGTCACCGTGCGCGATGGCTTCGGCAATACGGTGGCCACGCCTATCACGTCGATCTCGCTCACGCTGAGCCCGAACCCCGGAAGCATCTCGGGGACGACCACGACCAGCACCGCGGCCGGTGTCGCGACCTTCTCGAATCTCTCGGTCTCCACCGTCGGGAGCGGATACACTCTCACGGCGAATGGTGGAGGGCTGCAAGCCGTCAGTGCCGCGTTCGCTGTCCTGGTCGGAACGGGCAACAAGCTGGCCTTCATCGTCCAGCCAACCAACACCTCGGTGGGAGTCGCCATCAGCCCGGCGGTTCAGGTGGCGGTGCAGGACGCCAGCGGCAACTTGATCCCCAGCGCCACCGATTCGATCCGGCTCTCGCTCACCCCGCCGGGATTCTCCCCGACCGCGGTGGTCGGAGTCCGCGCCGTGAACGGCATCGCGACCTTCAGCAATCTCAAGATCGCCAACGCCGGGCTCGGGTACACGCTCTCGGCCGGCACACCGCCTGGCCAGCCGGTCCTTGTCGGGACCACCAGCATCGCATTCGATGTCGTGGCGAGTGCCACCACCACGACCCTCACGTCGGATCTACCCGATCCGTCCGTCACTGGGCAACCCTACACAGTCAACTTCACCGTGGCCTCCGCGGGCGGCACCCCGACTGGGACGGTGACGGTGAGCGATGGGACCGACTTCTGCACGGGAGGGCTGGCCTCCGGCGCCGGGTCCTGCGTGTTGGTCTCGACCACTGCGGGTGCCAAGTCGCTCACCGCGACCTACGCAGGCGACGTGAACTTTGCCGGAAGCAGTTCCGCCGGGAGGGCGCACACGGTCAACAAGGGCGGCACGCAGACACAGATCACCAGCGACACGCCCGATCCGTCCGTGACGGGCGAGGTGGTCACGGTGGTCTGGAGCACCGCATTCACCAGTGGCACCGGCACCCTCGTCGGCACTGTGACGGTGGCTGACGGCTCGGGGGCCAGCTGCAGCGCGCCGGTGGCGGCGCTGAGCTGCAGCCTTGCCCTCCCGATCGCGGGGAACCGCACACTCACCGCGACTTACAGCGGCGATGCCAACTTCAACGGCTCGGGCGACACCGAGCCGCAC